>JASFMT010000215.1:0-6468 GCA_050117455.1 Gammaproteobacteria bacterium
CCGCTTTATTGCGCGGACCATTCGTTTGACGATTTCGAAATAAGTGCATTAATAAAAAGATAATAACAACAACGATAGTTAAGAAGGGTCACGATAAATGTTGCAGCAAGCAACCATTATTGTTTTGTGGCCCCTTTATGACGTTGGGATAAGCCCGGCACACCTCCAGGAAAACGGATCTGCGCGATAGACTGATCGTTCGGCAAGCTGGCGACAGCTGCGCCGCGGTTGTTTGCTGCCTGGAATTTTCAGGTCTTTGTCAGGCATCTTGCCTATTGTGACGCGCTGGCATTCATTTTTGTCTGTAATTCAGAAAAACGTCTTACCCAGGGAGACCATTTTTTCAGCGACTTTGGAAGATTGTTTATTTCGTTTGTTGCGGACTGTCGGTTCTTGAAGTTGCCGTAAATCAGGTAGTACCACTTTTTACCGTCCTTCTCTTCGGTGAAATAAGCCGTGTTCTTCAACATCGGCTGTTTCTTGGCGAAATTCAGTAACCAGTCCAGCTCATCGCTACGCGCCAGCTGCAGGGTATAAAAATCCGGATTCTGTTCACTCACCCATTCGTCATTATAAATCTTCAGCGAATGGCTGTTGGTTTTCTTTTCCTTCTGGGCATCTTTCAGGCGTTGTTGCGCGACCTTTGCATCGGCCAGCCACTTGTCGAATTTGTCCTCCGGAATTTTGCCGGTTACCACGGGGGGTGCCGGCTCGTCGGATGACGAAGAATTTTTGGCAACCTCTGGCTTCGGTTTCGCCTTTGGTTTGTCCGATTGTTTTGCCGTGGATGCTGCTGTTGCCGGCGCGGAGTGGGTGGGCGAATTCATAATGTCGGCCAATGAACCACCGTAGCCTGATTGATTTAATTGTGAACGCTGACGTTTAATGCGTTCGGCCATATCGGCATAGCCGGAACTGCCATGGGGATTGCGATGCCCGCCACCGGTTTGCTCCGAAGGTGGGGCTTTTTTCCATTGTGGTGCCATGGCGACGTTGCTTTCATTATCGTGTGACTGACCGGAAATTTTCTCCAGTTCCGCCACAGCCTGTTCGACACCCTGCAAGGCCGCGATTTGCAGCCAGAATAATGCTTCCTTCTGGTCCTGTTTAACACCGAGCCCCTGCCGATACAGCATGCCCAGGTTGTACTGGGCAAAGGAATAGCCCCATTCGGCAGATTCCCGGTACCATTTTGCTGCTGTTCTCGGGCTTTTACCGGTCCCTAATCCCTGTTCATAAAATACACCCAGGTTGTTTTGGGCGATGACATTATTTTGGTCAGCAGCTTTTCTATACCATTGCCTGGCCTTTGAAAAATCTTTTTCGACACCCTTTCCGGTGTGATACATCCAGCCCAGCGTTGCCTGCGCTTTGTCGTAACCCTTTTCCGCAAGAGGTTCCCAGATTTTGTATGCCACTTCGTACTGGCCAAACAAAAACGCCATGCGGCCACGGGTATATTCCTTCTGGGGGTCTTTTTCCGGTTCGGGTTCTGTTTGCTCGGCTTCATCCGCCAACGCAAAATCGGCGATGTAACCTTCGTCATATTCGGTGTTATCGCCGGCCGCGTTCTCCGACGAGGCGGAGCGATCTGCCGCCCCCAGCAAACCGGGAAGTATCAGAAACAGAAGCAATAATTTAAGCAGGCGGTGTCGCGATAATGGGGGCATAAGTGTTTAAGATTCAAAAAAGTAGCAATAGTTTCTATAGGTCAATTTAGCATAGCGCCTGGTCATTATCGCAAATAAATTTACCTTATTCATTAACGGTAATATTAAATATCCAATTGGGAAATACCCTAATGGATTGAATTATAATAAAAAATGAGGAATATAAAACCACGGCCAGGCGATTTTAAGGCCAGGCAACGCTTTTCTATAACAGTATTAGAATTGCGCGATAATTCAGCAGCGGCAGCTGGCATTTATTGAGATATGACGCTTTTAGTAACCTGACGAAGAAAGACAAAAATGTTGAGAGGTTGACGCATTGCCGCGTCGAGGCTCTATCAAAAACCTGTAAGTAACTGTTTAGATGTAGTTTTAGTGCTCTTATTCAAATCCGTTACCTGTTTAAGCAAAGGTGCTATCAAGCCGATAAATGATAAGAAATACAGAAACCTACTTTAACAAGGCCGTTGAAAGCAATACATATGAAGACCAATACCGCAACAGCGCTATTTTTAGTGTTATCGCTCGTTTTACCCGCAGCCGCGCAAGCGGAACGCGTTCAGGAACAACTACCCAATGGTTTATCGGTAAATGCCGAATACCTGCCCGTCGCTAACGATAATCCCGCGGTGCTGTTGTTGCATGGTTTTTTACAGACGTTTGACTTCCTCGCGACCCGTAACCTGATCAATGGCATATCAGCCCTTGACTATACGGTGCTGGCACCGAATCTTTCGCTGGGCATACCCGACAGGAAACAAAGCGTTCAATGTAGTGCCGCCCATACTCATACGCATCAGAAAGATTTGGCGGAAATTGATTTCTGGATTGAGTGGCTGAAGAAAAAAGGTTATCGCTCAGTCATTCTGGTGGGACACAGCTGGGGAAGCCAGCAAAGTCTGGGCTACATGTTAGAACACACCGGTTCACCGGTCATTGGCGTCATCGCGATTAGTCTGGTGCGAACGCGTCAGAATACAGATACGAAAACACACCAAGTCAACAAGGCCAACGAATACAAGAAAAACAAGGATAAATCCCTGCATGCCTACGAGCTAAGTTTCTGCAATGAATATATGGCGACCGCGGACAGTTACATTTCCTATGCAAAATGGACAGACGCCAAAGTACTGACTACATTATCCGCCTTGCAGCAACACAGGCTGCCCGTTTATGTGATCGTGGGCGGCAAAGACAAAAGAATCGACGATAAATGGCTTGCAGCAATAAAACCGCGAGTAACAAAGGTAGTAAAAATACAAAACGCGAATCACTTCTTTTCCCATATTTCCGAGTTTGACCTCAATGATCAACTGGAAATTCTTTTGCCTGAAATCACCAAATAGCGCAATTTCCGAATAACAGTGCTGACGCAATGAATAAAAAATATTTCCCGATTGCACTGTACGTTCTCCTGTTTACGCTCTTTGCTATCCTGCCCGCGGGCATTAGCACCTATTTATCGGTTGAAAAATCCGAACAAATACAGCGGCAGGCAGACATTGAAACCGACAAACGTGCAAGAGCCTCTTTATTGAAAGAGATGCGTTATCTCAGTAAAGAAGTAACACGTGTTGCGACTAACCTCGCGAGTTGGGACGAAACCCGAACCCTGTTTGTTGATGCCACGTACTACAATTACTGGAAGGAAACCAGAATTAAAAATTTCGCACAGGACAAGGGCCGTATTGACGCCGTGGATTTGTATAACAATGACGGCGTAGCGCTCACCGCTGACTATACATTTACGGATGCGATTAACCCTGGAGCGGTCAATCGCCCGGCTTTTGTCGAAAACGAGGGCAATACTTATATCGTTTATTTTCGGCCTATAATGCAGGGCACATCGGTGCAAGCCGAGCAACTGGGTTACATCGGGATTCGCATGAACGTGGATCACGCCATTACGCTGTTTAAAAACTACGGGCACTCACTTATAAGACATATCGACTGGAATATACCTGACAATCAAATCGTTAGTATAAGCGAAGCGGTCGACAATGCCAGGCTGCACCTGTCACCCTTGCCCGAGATTGATGCTTTCGTGAAAATCATACGCGATGGTTTTACGGAGTATTTTATCTATGCGGTTTCGCTTGTCGGGTTACTCATCATTTTACTGATATTTTCCCTGGCGCGGCCATTACGGCGGCTGGCCCAATACCTGCGCGCCATGTATTCGGGCGACGTCAATATCATTCCACAAAACTTTCACGGCGTTGTGGGAATCCGTGAACTGGAGGAAGTCCGGCAGGCAATCAACGACTATAAAAACCGTTTTCAGACCGCCACGATTACACTGGAAGAAAAGAACCGGGAACTCACCAAGCTGACCTATCATGACCCTTTAACCGGGTGTTTCAACCGGCGGGCATTTGAATCAAGGCTGGAACACGCGGTCGATACCGCCTTGATCGAAAACAAGGAACACGTGCTGTGCTATATCGATCTTGATCAGTTCAAGGTAGTAAACGACACCTGTGGTCACGTGGCGGGCGATGAGCTTTTAAAACAGGTCGCGGCGCTACTCGAAAACGAGATTCGTGACACCGATATGCTGGCACGGCTGGGCGGCGATGAGTTTGGCGTACTGCTTGAAGGCTGCGGCATAGATAAAGCCAGGGACATGGCGGAATCCATGCGCCTGAAAATAAAGACACACCGTTTTTCCTGGAAGGACCGGCCCCTGGATATTGGCATAAGCCTGGGCCTGGTTCCCATCAATGCCGATAACGCGAATTTCGGCGATATTCTAAAGAACGCGGATGCTGCCTGTTACGTGGCAAAAGACTCCGGCCGTAACCGTTTGCAGGTATACCAGGAACACGATAAGGAAATGGCGCAGCGTTACGGTGAAATGCAGTGGGTATCAGCCATCAAACAGGCTCTGGAAGAAAACCGGTTTGAACTGCACGCGCAACTTATTAAACCTATTCGCGACGACACGGAGCCGCTGCATTACGAACTGCTCGTGCGGCTTCGTGAACACGACGGCGAACTTGTTGCGCCGATGGCGTTTATTCCCGCGGCGGAACGATACAATCTTATGTCCGACATTGATTTATGGATTATCCGGAATGCATTGTCCAGTATTGGCAAACTCAATGAAAATCGCCGGTCAAATCTATCCCTTTCGATCAACCTGTCCGGGCACTCATTGGGAAACGAAGAAACGTCCAATATCATCAAATCATTGATACTGGAAAGTAACATTGAGCCACAACGGCTATGTTTTGAAATTACAGAAACGGCGGCCATCACCAACCTGTCCGTGGCCACGCAGTTTATCAAGAACCTTCGTAAGCTGGGATGCCAGTTTTCGCTGGATGATTTTGGCAGCGGGTTGAGTTCGTTTGGTTACCTGAGCAACCTTGAAGTCGATTTCATTAAAATAGACGGCGAATTTATAAAAACCATCGAAAATAGCCGGCTCAGTCTTTCTATCGTAAATGCCATAAACCAGATCGGGCATGTCATGGGTGTCAAGACCATCGCGGAACATGTTGAAAGCCAGTCAATAATGCATCTATTGTCAACAATCGGTATTGATTTTGCGCAAGGGTTTGCCATCCATAAACCTCAACCACTAAAGGAGATTCTTCAGCTGCATAACGCCAACCAGGTGCCTGTTGACGCTGGGACCAGATAGGAGAGCATCAAAAAGCTTGCTCGACTGTCGTGAACGATGTCTTTGTGGCTTGCCCGTGCAGGTACTTGCTCAATCATATACCCCAGTATTTTTATTCCTGGCAGGTCGATGAAACTTATATTGGACAGATTGAGATTGAAAAGGACTAAAGGAGGGCTAACCTGTTAGTAAAATCATTAAAGCCGGATGTTGCATGTTGAAGTACCAGCATTTAAATATTTCGAGAGTGGATTTGTGTGAACGAAAACTAAAACGCCGCACGGGGATGTGCCGAAATCGCTCAATTATTCGTGAAGGGACATGGCTCGCCGACCGGCGTGCTGGGAAATGCGGTTCATAGTAAGGAAAGATGGCTCCCCAGCGCGGACTCGAACCACGGACAGGGTGATTAACAGTCACCTGCTCTACCAACTGAGCTACTGGGGAATATCTCGGTTCAGGGCTGCGTATATTACCCGGGTGGTTATATCAGGTCAATACAAAGCGTGGAATTTTATGCATTTTTCCTGCTTTTTCAACTGCTTGACGCATCGACCGGCGATCAGGGCAGTATCGACTCCAACCGGCCGATCGCATCCTGCAGGTTTTCCAGGCTAGTGGCGAAGGACAACCGCATATAACCGGGCGCGCCGAAGGCGGATCCGGGGACCAGCGCAACACCCACTTCATTGATGAGATATTCGGCAAATTCCACGTCGTTCTTGACCCCGTCGATGGCGTTAATTGCTTCCTGGCAGTTAGGGAAGGAGTAAAACGCCCCCTGGGATGGCAGGCAGGAAATGCCGTTAATGTCATTCAAGGCCTTCACCACGTAATCGTGACGCTTTCTGAACGCCTTGACCATTTCCCCGATACAGGATTGATCGCCATTCAATGCCGCCTGGGCCGCCGCTTGCGAAATGGATGCAGGATTTGAGGTGCTTTGAGACTGGATTTTTTTCATGGCCTGGATTAACCAGTCCGGCCCCGCCGCATAGCCAATGCGCCAGCCCGTCATGGAGTAGGCTTTAGATACGCCGTTGAGTACCACGCAGCGTTCTTTCAGGTCCGGGCAGACATTCAGGATATTCACGAACGGCTGGTCGGTTAACATGATATGTTCATAAATATCATCGGTGACCACCAGCAAATTGGGATGTTGCCGGATGA
>JASFMT010000216.1:0-6463 GCA_050117455.1 Gammaproteobacteria bacterium
ACGTCATTAAAACCACCATTGGTCCAGCCTGGATTGACGTCTCCCGTTGCCCCACGATGAAATAAGGTTGTCATTCGGTAATTTTATAGGCTATGGTTAACTATCTATTTCAACTGCAAAAACCAGTTGATTCGGGCCGTGCAAAGACGCTATGGATAACCTGATCCAGTGACTTTTAATTTGACCGACCGTCCATGAACAGATGGCAGGAACAGCCGGGAAATAAAAGCGTTGAATTCCAAGATAACCAAAGCCAGTAAAACTTCAGGTGCGCTGGCAGATAATCAATCGGCATCCGCGGCCGCGGGTGGTAACCAGGATACGTTTCGCCAACTACTGGAGGCGGCGCCCGACGCGATCATCGTGGTCGATCAAAGCGGCACCATCAACCTGGTGAATAGCATGGCGGAAAAGAATTTTGGCTACCGCAGCGACGAGATAGTTGGCCAACCCATTGAAATACTGGTTCCGTCACCGTTTCGAGAACAGCATATTCACCACCGCCAGGGATACTTTGATGAGCCCAGTACCCGTCCCATGGGTTCGGGCCTGGAGTTAACCGGGCAGCGTAAAGATGGCAGCGAATTTCCCGCCGAAATCAGTATCAGCCCGCTGACCACCGACGAGGGAGTGTTGGTTACCGCGGTCGTACGGGACATCACCGAACGAAAACGGACCGAACAGGTTTTGCAGAAACATGCCACGGAACTGGAACGTTCCAATGCCGAGCTGGAGCAATTTGCCTATGTGGCTTCCCATGACCTGCAGGAACCGTTGCGTATTGTGGCCAGTTATACGCAACTATTGTCGCGTCGCTACAAGGATCAGCTCGATGAGGATGCTAACGAATTTATAGATTTTGTCGTCGATGCAGCGACCCGGATGCAGAACCTCATCAACGATCTACTCTCTTATTCCCGGGTGGGAACCCGCGGTCAGGAATTCGAACCGACGAATTTGAATAGTGTCCTGGAAAGCGTGCTCAAAAACCTCGACCTGCGTATTAAAGACAACCATGCCACAGTTACCCATGATGCCTTGCCTACTGTTATGGCCGATGACCGGCAATTTTTACAGCTATTTCAAAACCTTATAGGCAACGCGCTCAAATTTCGCGGCGAAGACCCACCCCAGGTTCACATAGGGTTCACCCGGCAGGACGAGGAGTACCTCTTTTCCGTGCGCGACAACGGCATAGGCATCGATCCTCAATTTGTCGATCGTATTTTTCTGGTATTTCAGCGGCTCCACGGTAGAGGCGAATACCCGGGTACCGGCATAGGTCTTGCAATTTGCAAGAAAATTGTAGAACGCCACGGCGGCCGAATCTGGGTGGAGTCCGAACCCGATGCCGGGAGTACTTTTTATTTCACGGTTCCAGTACACAGGGAGGACGGATAAACCATGCCAGGTGACGTTGAAAGAGCAGATATCGAGATTTTGCTGGTCGAAGACAACCCGGCGGATGTGCGTTTGACACGCGAAGCGCTGAAGGAAGCCAAAGTGCGTAATCAATTGCACGTTATGGAAGACGGCGTTAAGGCCATGCAATTTCTCAAACGGGAAGGAGAGTACGCCGATGCCCCGCGGCCCGATCTTATATTACTGGATCTTAATCTGCCCAAAAAAGACGGCCGCGAAGTACTGGAGGAAATCAAACGGGATAATAGCCTTAAACGTATTCCCGTGGTGGTATTAACCACCTCGCAGGCGGAAGAAGACATCGTCAAAACCTATAACCTGCACGCTAACTGTTATGTCACCAAACCCGTGGACCTGGATCAGTTCATAACAATCGTCAGGAGTATTGAAGATTTTTGGCTTACAATCGTAAAGTTGCCTCAGGAATAATAAGGCCCGGCTTGCGCTGACAACCCGGGGTTGGAGACTGGATGGCTAAACGCGCCGAGTCGAAGCATGTCAGGACCATTGAATTGCTGCTGGTGGAAGACAACCCGGCGGACGCGCGGCTGGTCGAGGAAATGCTGGTTGAGGTTTCCAGTCACCGGCGGATCGGTTTGACCAATGCCCGCAGTATCAATGAATCTTTAAAATTGTTACACGAGCAAACCTTTGACGTTGTGCTCGTGGATCTTGGACTGCCGGATTCACAGGGGCTGGAAAGTCTGTTTCAAATCCAGACCGCGCAACCATCATTACCCGTGGTTGTTTTGAGTGGTCATAACGATGAAGACCTTGCCCTGCAGGCAGTGCAAAATGGCGCCCAGGATTATCTCGTCAAAGGTCAGGGCGATGGCAACCTGCTTACCCGCGCTTTGTATTACGCCATTGAGCGCAAGCGTTCCGAAGAACGGCTTGCCTATCTGGCCCAATATGATCCACTCACCGATCTACCAAACCGCTCCCTGTTTCGTGAACGATTAGCACAGGCATTGCAGCTGGCCTCCCGCCGCCAGGAACTGGCCGCGGTTATCTTTCTTGATCTTGACCACTTTAAGGACATCAACGACACCCTCGGCCATGACGCCGGCGATGAATTACTGGTGAGCGTCGCGGAAAGGCTAAAGAAATGTGTCCGTGCCGAGGATACCGTCGCCCGCCTGGGCGGCGATGAATTTACCATTATTCTGGGCCGTATCAAGCACAAGGAAGAGGCGGCAACCGTGGCGCAAAAGATTATCGACGTGATGTCCCAGCCCATACCGCTGGAAAATAACGACGTGATCGTTACCACCAGTCTCGGTATCGCGACCTATCCCACGTGTGGCACCAACCCGGAAGCGCTCATCAAAAATGCTGACACGGCATTATATTCCGCCAAGGCGCAGGGGCGCAGCAATTATCAGTTTTACGAAGCGCAAATGAACATTGCCGTGTCCGAGCGCATGATGATGATTAATGATCTTCGCCACGCTGTTCAACGCCAGGAGTTTATTTTGTACTATCAGCCTAAACTCAGTGCGGCGCATCACACGGTGATCGGTATGGAGGCGCTGTTGCGCTGGAACCACCCACAATCAGGTATTATTATGCCTGCCCAGTTTATTCCGTTGCTGGAAGAAACGGGATTGATTATTCCCATCGGTAAGTGGGTGCTGCACACGGCCTGCGAAAAAAACCAGGCCTGGATCCAGGCCGGGCTACCGCCCGTACCAATCTCCGTCAACATCTCCGCGCGCCAGTTCAATCAAAGACACCTGGTCAGTACCGTTGCCGACGTACTGGAGGAAACCGGTCTCGCGCCACACTATCTGGAACTGGAAATCACCGAAAGCGCACTACTTGAAAACGCCAATAGCGCGTGTGACACATTGCAGGAATTGCACAATCTGGGCGTGCAACTTGCCATAGATGACTTTGGCATCGGCTACTCTTCCCTGCATTATCTGAAACAATTTCCGATCAATACCCTGAAAATGGACCGCACCTTTATCAAGGGTATCGTTGCCGATGCCGACGCCGCCGCCATCGTTGATGCGATTATCGGGCTAGGTCACAGCCTGCGGCTTAAAGTCGTCGCTGAAGGCGTGGAAACCGAAAACCAGCTTTCCTATTTACAGAGTTACGGTTGCGATGAAGTGCAGGGGTTTTACTTCAGTTGTCCAATTCCGTCAGACGACTGTGAAAAATGGCTGCGCAATATGGGTGATGATTCCGGTGATCGCCAAGCGCAGGATATAGCGCTGGATCGCTGACCAATCGCTGGTCAGCTTTTGTCTCCTGGCAAAGACTCAGCAAGTAGTATCCAGCATTATCTATCCGCTCCTGCCGGGTTTTATAATCGTGACCATTTCAGTAACAAAAATCACTGTGTAAAAACAGCGCCTTTGTTATCCGATTTTAGAAAAATACCCTTCCAGATCCCATAGGTACGGTGAATTCACCAAAACCGGCGGTTATCAATGGAATCGCCAAAAAATTGTTGTCCAATTGTTGTAATAGATAGTAGATTTTGGACTCTTACATTATTAGCTGTGTACTATTTGGTGTGACGCTGAACTTAAAAAGAGAGTATTTATGGACTACATGTTACCGGCGATATTGGGGTTATTTTCCATCGCCTGCCTGTTACTGTCGCCACTGGCGAAATCAGACAAATCCTTTTTTCAGGGGCATGCCCGGGACGGTAGTATTCCCGGCCTGATCACGCTGACACTGTCCCAGGTGACAACATGGATTTTCGCGCGTTCACTGATGAATGCGGCGATACTGGGATTCTATTATGGCATCTGGGGTACCCTCGCTTATGCCACGTATTATTTGTCCTTTCTTACCGGTGCCCGCATCGTCGATCACATTCGTTTCAGGCACAATTGTGAAAATATCCAATCATTCCTGCACGAGCGATTTGGCCAAATAGGCAGTCAGACCTACAATTTTGTTATTGGTATTCGGTTAATCAGCGAAGTGTTCGCTAACTTGCTGGTGATCGGCATCCTGTTCGGCGTTGCCGGTTCCAGCGCCTACATCTGGGCTATCGTCGCGTTTGCCATTGTGGCGTTAGTGTATTCCGCTATTGGCGGTTTGCATGCATCGTTGCGAACTGATTTTTTTCAGATGGTGCTCTTTATGATCACCCTGGCAGTGCTCATCAGTATTGCGCTGTTCAATCCCCAGCTCAGTATATCCGACCTGGGCTTCAAAACCTTTGAACTCACCGATCCTGGTCCCATCTTGATCATGGTTGCTTTATTGCAGATCTGGAGTTACCCCATGCATGACCCGGTGATGATGGACCGGGGATTTATCGCGGACCGCAAAACCACCTGGCGCAGTTTTCATCACGCCGCGTGGCTGAGCGCGCTGTGCATCATATTGTTTGGCAGTCTTGGCGTGTTTGCCGGCGCCCATGCCATGGAAGGGGAATCTATGAACGCAGTACTAACTCGCATACTGGGCGATATACCCATGTTACTGTTCAGTGTCGCGTTGATCATTTCTGCCATGTCTACCCTGGATTCCACCTTGTCCAGTTCTGCCAAGCTGGTGGCCGTTGACATGAAAGTTCTGGAACCTACCATCTTTAATGGAAGAACAGTCATGGTGGTGTTCATGTTACTGGGTATATTAATGGTGTTTTACGGCAACAAAGACCTGTTTTCCGCCGTGGCTGTATCCGGTACCGCATCCATGTACCTGGCGCCGGTGATTTTTTTCAGCGTCTGGGCGAATATTAAAAATATTCCGGTATGGAGCTACCTGGTGTCCTTTTTGCTGGCCGTTACCGGCGCGGTGTTGTACTTCACCGAATCATCGGGATACACCACCTGGTTCAATATGCTGTTTGGTCTGGAGCACAAATACAGCAAGTTGTTGCTGATTTCTGTTATCGTGCTAATAGGAGGATCATTGGCATTTGCAATAGGATCCATGATGCGGCAACGGGATGAACCGACAGCGGAGGCCATCGTTTGAAACAACTAGATCTGGGGGCACTGGGCGGTGAATTACTGCTTTTTGGCGGTCCCTACAGTAATTACCAGGCCACCCAGGCTTTAAAAGCACAGGCCGAACAGTTGCAAATACCGCCATCGAATATCATCTGCACCGGTGACATTGTCGCCTACTGTTCTCAACCTAATGAAACTATTGAGCTGCTGCGAGAGTGGGGCGTTCATATTGTTATGGGTAACTGTGAAGAATCCCTGGGCTGGAACGCCAATGACTGCGGCTGCGGTTTTGAAGAGGGCAGTGCCTGTGACACTTTATCCAATGACTGGTATGCTTTCGCTGTCAGGCATGTCAAGCAGATTTATAAAGAGTGGATGCGGACGTTACCGAGCACGATCTATTTCAATTTTCTCGGCAAACGTTTTGCGGTTTTGCACGGTGGCGTTGAACAAATCAACCAGTTTATTTTCCCCTCTACCAAGACTGAGCTCAAGAAACAACAAATAACCGGCCTGGGTGTTGATGGCGTGATCGGTGGCCACAGTGGTTTGCCTTTTACCCAAATCATTGACAATAAGCTATGGCATAACCCGGGTGTGATCGGCATGCCGGCCAACGATGGCACCAACCAGACCTGGTATTCCCGCTGGCAACCTCGTGAAGGCAATATCAAGATAAAACATTGTCATTTGCAATACGATGCATCAGGTGCAAAACAACATATGGTTGAGTCAGGCCTTGATAACGGCTATACCAATGCACTTATGTCAGGTCTTTGGCCCAGCATGGATGTGCTGCCTGAAACAGAACGGCGACAACAGGGCAAGACCATCAACGAGATGGAAATTATTTACCACTCACCCACGTAAACGCGTGCACGGCACCTGTGAATTCTACACTGCGCGACAGTGAGTAAGAGCCTGCCGTGCAGGCGAAACGGGAATGCTCGGTTATACCTGTTACGTTGATTCGAGTGTTGTAGGGTGGGTTTATGCCCTTGGGGTGCACCGCCCACCGGATACGGTAAATCAATGCTTCAAAAGGTGGGCCATGCCCACCCTATCGACAGTGTTGTAGGGTGGGCACCGCCCACCGGATACTGGTAAAGGAT
>JASFMT010000217.1:0-6422 GCA_050117455.1 Gammaproteobacteria bacterium
TGATGCCGTCCATCACCGGCATTTCAATATCCATGGTAATGACGTCCGGCTTCAGTCTGAGCGCCTGGTCCACCGCCTCCTGCCCGTCTGCCGCCTCGCCGACAACTTCCAGTGTCGGTTCAGTCGCCAGCATTTCGTTGACACGCCGCCGGAAAAAGCGGGAATCATCGACAACCAGAACTCGAACCGTCATAGATGAGATTCCTTCTCAAAATCGCCGTGCATAGGTATGCATCAAGCCGGGTATATCGAGAATTAACGATATGCGGCCGTCTCCAGTGATCGTGGCGCCGGAAAGTCCCTTCATGCCATGAAGAATGGCTCCCAATGGTTTGATAACAACTTCTTCCTGACCGATCAATTGATCCACCACGAAACCGATACGTTGCACACCCATACTGACCACCACAACGTGCCCCTCTTCGGGCAACGGTGTATTTTCTTCACCCTTGATTAACCAATGCCGCAAATAAAACAACGGTAACGCCTTGTTACGCACCATCACCACGGTCTGCCCATTTAGGACACTGGTTTTGGTCAGGTCGAGGTGAAAAATCTCATTGACGCTGGCCAGCGGCAGCGCAAATATCTGTGGCCCAAGCGTTACCATGAGCGTTGGCATTATCGCCAGCGTCAATGGCACCTTAATGATGATTTTACTGCCGTACCCTTTACGCGAATCTATCTCGACACTGCCATTGAGTTGTTCAATGCGGTTTTTCACCACATCCATACCAACACCACGGCCGGATACATCCGATATCTCTGTTTTGGTGGAAAATCCAGGCTGAAAGATGAGGTTGTAACATTCTTTGTTTTCCAGACGCGCCGCACTATCCTCATCGAGCAGATTTTTCTCCACGGCAATGGCCCGGATCTTGTCCGCGTCCATTCCTTTGCCATCGTCCTCGATGGTCAGCAATATGTGGTCGCCTTCCTGCTCGGCGGTTAATATCACCGTCCCGATGCGGGGCTTGCCGGCTTTTTCACGCACTTCCGGTGCCTCGATACCATGGTCCACGGCGTTGCGTACCAGGTGCACCAACGGATCTGCCAGTGCCTCAACCAGGTTTTTATCCAGGTCCGTATCTTCTCCCTGCAACTCCAGTGATACTTCCTTTTTCAGGCTCCGCGCCAGATCGCGCACCACGCGGGGGAAACGCCCAAAGACTTTTTTGATGGGCTGCATGCGCGTTTTCATTACGGCGGACTGCAAATCGGCAGTGACAAGATCGAGATTGCCTACCACCTTGGACACTTCTTCACTTTGCAAGGTACTTTCAATGCTGGTCATGCGATTGCGCACCAGCACCAGTTCCCCCACCAGGTTCATAATGTCGTCCAGCCGCCTGGTATCCACGCGTACTGAGGTTTCCGTTTGGGAAGTCTCACGAGGCTTTACTTTGGGAGCAGCCGACTGCACAGGATCCGCGCTATTGTTTGGTATTGAAGCGGCGGATGAAGGCGCATTATTCCCGGCCTGATCGGGCGATATACTTTGCGTTGACTTGACTGTTTCCGCCGCCGGCACGGACACAGCAGGCTGTGAAGGATTCGCCGGATTTGTTCTGTCAGCAGGCGCTATGGAATCGAGCAATGCATCGAATTCTTCTTCGCTAATGTAATCGTCGTCAACAAGTTTCTCATCCTTACCGAGCTTGCCCGTTAGTTCGGCGCTTGTTGAAGATTGCGCCGCATCACCCTGACCGCTATTGGCAATGCCTTTGCGTTCAGTTTGAAATTTATCCAGCAGCGAATCAAATTCTGATTCACTAATCTCTTCCTCATCGTCACTCTGCTGCTGCTTTTGTGACTTGGGGACAGATACAACATTGACTTTTTGTTTTGCCGGGGCGTCGTCTGATTTCGTTGTTACAGTCTTCTTTTTCTTCTTTTTACGGTTGGAGATCTGGGTATTGTGCTGCTTCTTTTGCGGCGGATCATTTGGTGTCGTTCTCTTACCTGGCGGTGTAGTCAGTTCATCGAGCTTTTCCAGAATCCAGGGTTCTGCCTCACGGGGGGGCTGACCGGAACTTAATTCATTAAACTGTTCTTTGAGTACATCAATTACCGGCAGGACGACATCCATTATTTCATCGTCAACGGAACGTTCGCCGTTGCGCAGCAAATTAAAGACATCTTCGGTGCGATGGCAAAGCGCCACCAGAGGATCGAGCCCCAGGAAACTGGCGCCACCCTTGATGGTATGAAAGCCGCGAAAAACAGCATTAATGGTTTCCTTGTCGTCCGGATATTTCTCCAGGTCAACAACCTGCTGCACCAATTGCTCCAGAATTTCACCGGCATCAACCAGGAAATCCTGTAGCAGTTCGCTTTCTTCTTCCATCGACATCATTGTGTTAGATACCGTTTTTTAACAATACGTCACACGCCCTGGATTCTTGACGATGCCGTCAGTGCCTGAAGCCTGCGGATCGTCTTACTGAATACCACCATCTCTATCGTGCTTTGCAATCTCGAAACCTCATCACTGGTCACCAAACTTTTGTGCCCCTTAGAGCAACAAAGGCACGATGTAGCTGCCGCAACACCGTGCCTTCTCAGTAAAACAGTTTGGTCATCCCGTTTTGAAATATTGACAATCTTACGGTCTCAGTCCCCCTGGATGCACACAAGACCTGCATCGATACATCTTGTGCTCCCGGCAGATAAAATAGTCGCGGCCTCTTTCCGGACTGCGACCATCGGCCGACACAATTGAATCACTCAGGATTCGGAGTCGAGCCGCTCCCAAATTTTGTCAATTTTTTCTTTCAACGTCTGGGCTGTAAAAGGTTTTACAATATAACCATTAACACCGGCTTGCGCTGCTTCCACAATCTGATCGCGTTTGGATTCCGCTGTGACCATTAGTACCGGCAACCCGGCAATGCTTCGGTCAGAACGCACGGCTTTCAATAAATCAATACCCGCCATGCCTGGCATGTTCCAGTCCGTTACCAGCAGATCAAAATCACCTGTTTTGAGCATCGGCAAAGCCGTCGTTCCATCACTGGCTTCAATGGTATTGTTAAACCCCAAATCACGCAGCAGGTTCTTGATAATGCGCCGCATCGTGGAGAAATCATCCACGATCAGTATTTTCATATTTTTGTCTAAGTCCGATCCCATAGCTTAGATCCAATCCGGTCATCTCAAATAGCGTTGTACAACTTATTAAAGTTTATAAAATAAATTTATTGACTACTTTATAAACCGATCCATTGATTCATCCGCGACTGCAGACGAATCACCGCCTGACTGTGAATCTGGCAGACGCGAGACTCACTTACTCCAATAACGGCACCTATCTCACGTAAATTTAGCTCTTCGTCATAATAAAGTGACATTACCATCCGCTCACGTTCCGGTAATCCGGCAATGGCCTCTGCCAAACTGCGCTTGAAATCTTCAGTTTGCAGGCCTTCCAACGGGCCTTTGTCCCGTTCCACCAGGCCTGAAAAACCGCCCTGGGATTCCATTTCCATTTCATCGTAACTGAAAACCCGGTGGCCGCTGGCTTCCTGCAGCAGTTGATGATATTCCTCCAGCGAAATCTGCATGGCGCCGGCGATTTCATGATCCCTGGCATCACGGCCGGTCTTGTGTTCGATTTCCCTGACCACTTCCGCCACCATGCGGGCTTTACGATGCACCGACCGGGGCGCCCAGTCATTCTTGCGTATTTCATCCAGCATGGCGCCGCGAATCCGAATCCGTGCGTAGGTCTGAAAACTGGCCCCCTGCGAGGCATCATAGTTACGCAAAGCCTCGAGCAACCCAATCAATCCGGCCTGAATCAGGTCGTCCTGCTGCACATTGGGCGGTAATCGCGACATCAGGTGATACGCGATGCGTTTCACCAGCGGCGTATACATCGCGATCTTCTCATTGTCACTCCGGACGACCCCATCTTGGGCTTCGTCGGCGTACGCAGCCATCCCACTCATAACGACACTCCTGTTCCATGTTGACTTGCCATGATGAGTCGCTCGACGAAGAATTCCAGCCGCCCTCCTGCCGACGCCGGCATAGGCCAACTATCGGCCTTTTGCGCCAATTTCTTGAACGCTAAAGAGGACTTACAGCGGGGAAAGGCATCCACCACTGACTTCTGACGCTGAATTGCCTTACGAAGATACTCATCGTTTGGAATTACACCCATAAAATCCAGAGCCACATCCAGGTACCGGTCGGTGACCTGCAAAATTTTGCGGTACAACTCCTTACCGGTCTGGATACTGGACACCATATTCGTCACAACCCGGAATCGATGCAGGCCGTATTCGTTGCTTAACAGTTTTATCAACGCGTAGGCATCGGTTATAGATGCCGGCTCATCGCAAATCACCACAATGACTTCCTGCGCCGCCTTGGTATAGGCGATCACGTTGTCGGTAATCCCGGCGGCGGTATCAATTAATAAAACATCAAGCGGGAAATTCAGTTCGCTAAAAGCACGGATCACCCCGGCGTGTTCCGCGGGGCCCAGTTGTGCCATGGAATGTAAGCCGGAGGCGGCGGGAACCAGCTTTAATCCTTCAGGCCCGTCGACCAGCACGTCGTCCAGTGGCCGCTCGCCGCTGATAACATGGGATAAATTAAAACGCGGATGCAGGCCCATCATCACGTCGACATTGGCCAGCCCCAGATCGGCATCCATCAACATGACATCTTTGCCCATGGCGGCCAGGCTAACACCGAGATTGACGGACACACTGGTTTTTCCCACACCGCCTTTACCGCTGGTGACCGCGATAACCCGGACGGGCTTGTCATTAATGCGGGGAGGATTGTCAGTTTGATTAAACGGCTCAGATACAAACATTTGCTTCGACTCCAGCTTGATCGCTGCTTGTGTCCTGTGTTGGCACGGGGGTATCAAACTGATCAACAACACTGACTGCCCGGCTAACCAGGGTATGGGCGCGGGCTGGATGTAAATCCTCGGGTATATTTTGTCCGTCACTGAAATAAGCAATGGGCAGGTTATTCAACACGGCGACAGAAAGCGGCCCTCCGAGGCGCGTAGTTTCATCAACCTTGGTGATAATGCTGCCGTCCAGCTTTAGTTTACGGAAGGCATACGCCGTTTCTTCCAAAGCAGCACGGTGCGTGGTAGCAGGCAATACCAGGAAATTTTTGATCTGGGTAATGCCGCCGGAAAACAGGTCAAAAAAAGGACTCGCCGCAACATCTTTTGGCCCCATACCGGCGGTGTCAATCAACACAAAGGGTTTATCCGAAAATTCGTTCAGCGCATCAATTAAATCAATATCGTCGCTGGCAAGTTTCAGCGGTATACCCAGTATTTTGCTGTAGATTCGTAACTGCTCAACCGC
Organism: Gammaproteobacteria bacterium; assembly: GCA_050117455.1. Taxonomy (GTDB): domain Bacteria; phylum Pseudomonadota; class Gammaproteobacteria; order SZUA-152; family SZUA-152; genus JAKEGK01. Next base: position 5,343 of record JASFMT010000217.1, read on the forward strand.
TGCAAGGCGGTTACCGTCGGTCGTAATCAAAGCCACATTTTGTCGCCCGTGCTTTAATGCATAACGGGCGGCCATTTTGGCAATGGCCGTTGTCTTTCCCACGCCCGTGGCACCCAGCAACGCAATCGTACCGCCACCCAGGGTTACGTCTTCTTTGTAGATCGGCAGCTGGTTAGCCAATACGGCAAGTGCGTGAGGTAAAGCGGATTTGGACTGCAGTTCTCTTTCAAATAATGTCTCGGTAATCTTTTGAACAACAATGGGATTAATGTCGAGTTTGAGGAGCTGACGGGTCAGCCGCGACCGGGCGGGATCTTTGCGGCCCATTTCGCCCCAGGCATATTCGGTTATCTGTCGTTCCACAAGGTTACTTAGTGCTTTTTTATCCGCACGCTGCGCCATCACTGTCGGTTGAGCTTCGGGCTCACTGTTGTTTTGATGCGACTTCGATACCGCTTTTGTCATATTGGTATAATCCGTTAATTCCCTGTTAGAAGTAATTCGATCGGTCGTACTGTGCGTTGCTGATAGAGCCGAGGCTTTGTTACCGGCTAAAGGGGTTGCCTGGAATTCGTCAACCGAGCCTGTTTGTTCCCGTGTAACAGTGCAGGATTCATTCCTGTCACTAGATGTTTTTTGACTTTCCGTGTGGGAGCGATGTCCGGACTTTCCACCGGCATCGTAGTACCAGACCTTGTCCGGTGTGTGCTGGGTAGTGGCAGCGTTGACAGCACTTACTTCGATACCGGCGCTGACTTTACGATGCGTAACGATGATGGCATTAAAACCCAGTTCGGTTTTGACCTGTTGAACTGCGCTCCGCAAATCATGAGCAACAAACTTTTTAATTGTCATTTCACTCACTACAGCTCCCGGCAATAGTAATACGGTGGACCACTACATTTTTGTTTTAACGCTTAACTTTTTTGAACGCTTAACCATGCCTGTTACCCAATCATCGGTCCATGTGCATCAGGCGTCTGACTGCCTGAGAATACCGTACCCGTTAACCGAGCTATTGGAGTTTTGTTCGATCTATCATGACTTCGGTTAGCGTCACTTGACTACGTGAAATGCAAT
>JASFMT010000218.1:0-6416 GCA_050117455.1 Gammaproteobacteria bacterium
CCATTGGTGCCGAGGAAGCCACGAACAAAGTCGCCGGTTTGTGCCAGTTCCGTATGCAATACCGGATCAAAAACCAGGGACAGGCTGATGCTCAACCGTTGTTTGGCACCAAAGTCAGTAAAGGTGTTACGTCACTGCATATTGCCAATACGCCCAGGCTAAACAAAGGGCAGACAAGACTGTTGAGCGGCAACCTGAAGCTGAGCACCGGCAACAACCTGCTGATCATCAAAACCGACCACGCTAACAAGGTCGATGAATCAAACGAAGGCAACAATACCGTGCGCATTATGGTGAACGTAAAGGGAGACTGCGGCAGTAACAGTACACCCGCGCGCCCCGGCAGCAGTACACCAACACCACCGAGGCCAACCGGCATACCAGCGCGGCCGATTCGCTAAGACTGTTTCTCTAACGTGCGCCGGGACGCGCATCCGCGTCCCGGCTTTGTTTGGTGACTATGACAAACACACTAGGACCAGACGGCCGGACCTATATAACATATAGATTTTTTAGAAAATCACCGCGTATGAGCCTCGCATTTAACACTTAAATGGCCTTTTTTGATATCAAAAAGGTGTGTTTAAAGGAAAAATTCTGCTTGGGCAACAAGGAGTAGTATTTCGTTTTTGATGCGGTTCGTTCCTCACCACATCCTACGGTGCCGGCGGCTACGGTAGAGGCAAAGGCACTCATGGACAACCGTGATAGTCAAGCTAGGGTAGTTCGACACCTTCATTGGCCAACATGCGCAGCAGTTCAATGACGGGCAATCCAATAAGCGTGTTGGGATCGTCGCCTTCCAGTTTTTCGAATAACGTAATACCCAGTCCTTCGGATTTGAAACTGCCGGCGCAGTTGTAAGGCTGGTCCTGTTGCAGGTAGCGTTCCATTTGTTCGTCACTCAATTGGCGAAAGTGAACCATAAACGGTACGCATTTCACTTGCGCGTGTTGGGTAGCGCTGTTGTACAGGCACAGGCCGGTGAGAAAGGTGACCTTTTTACCGGATGCAGCTTTTAGTTGTTGTACGGCGTTTTCATGGGAATGGGGTTTGCCCAATATGGTGTCATCGAGCACCGCCACCTGGTCGGAGCCGATGATCAGCGCGTCGGGGCATTTTTGCGCCACCGCTTTGGCTTTGGCTTCTGCCAGGCGTTGTACCAGGGCAGCGGGGGATTCGTTGCTGTGACTTGCTTCATCGACATCCGGTGCCATCACGTCGAAGGCCAGGTTCAGCTTGCGGAGAATGTCCTGCCGGTACGGCGATGTAGAGGCGAGTATCAGTTTGGGCATGGGAATTGATTTAAAATTAGTCTAATTATGAGGCGGTTGGTAAATATGTCGGTTATTCAGATGGTTACGTGGACAGCACGGCCAACTATTTATACTATATCATTGATTTACGATTGACATCATCAGCGACTAATGCCATAAATTAATACAGCATTCCGTGATTCTGCATCCACGCAAAATGTCGCTTAAACGTACAAAATACCATAACTTTCAAGGGTTTTCTGTACAGTAAACGCTCGCGTAGGTCACTGGTAGCGAAGCAAGACGGAATCTGGAATTGGAATAAAGGTAAGTGCGCAAAACAATGTTAAGACCTGTCATTAAAATCTGTTCAGCGATTCTCATCACACTGTCTGTGACCAATGTGCATGCGGAAGCTTGTACCTACAGCGAAGCCATGATGGCGCTCAACAATGGCAACCTGGTTCGCGGGCAAGCCTTGATGAAAATGGCCGCCAGGGATGGGGATGCGCGTGCGGTAACATTTGTCACCGCTTTTGCCAACGCGATGGATCATACCAATGATGTCAGCAAAGCTTTGCAGGACACATTGGCCAAACTGGAAGCTACCAATAGCAAACGAACTTTAGCTCAAAAAACACTGGCTCAACAGAACGTAAATTAAATCCAGTTCATCCGGATAACTCCCTACGCTTTAAAATTAATCATCGTATATAACGTGTACCCGTTGATAGATGCTGTTTTAATCAAAAGCCGGGGGTAGTGTATGGCAAAATAACCAATTGCAAAACAACTGATCTAAAAATAGCTAATGGGGAAGCGCGAGAGTGTCGTCAGCATGTAGAGCCCGCGTTTATAAAAACAATAACGGATGAAGCCAATGTCCAACTCGGCACACATTAATTTAGTTAACATCAGCAAGTACTATACAGAAGGTGACCAGCAACGCCTGGTGTTCAAGGATGTTGACCTTGAAATTCAACCGGGGGAGTTTGTGGTATTACTGGGGCGCAGTGGTTCCGGAAAATCCACGCTATTAAACATTCTTAGCGGTATTGATGAGCCCAGTTCCGGGCAAGTGATTATCAACGATATCGACCTTACCAACCTGTCGGAGCAGGATCGTACCCTGTTTCGCCGCCAGTATATCGGTTTTGTATTTCAGCTTTTCAACCTTATACCCACGTTGACCGTGTTGGAAAACGTGTTGTTGCCCCTGGAGCTAACCGGCAAGTTGAAAAAGGCCCACCATGAACACGTGGCACGCCTGTTAAGCGCGGTGCGCTTAACGGACCGGATCAACAGTTTTCCGGACAAACTATCCGGTGGCGAACAGCAACGGGTGGCCATTTTGCGGGCGCTGATTCACAAGCCACTATTATTACTGGCTGATGAACCCACCGGTAACCTTGACTCCGATACCAGCCGCCAGGTGCTGAACCTGATGACCACCCTGGTGCGCAAGGAAGGCAAAACCCTGGTGCTGGTGACCCACAGCCAGGAAGTGGCGCAACTGGCGGACCGGGTGTTTGTTTTCCGCAAGGGCCAGTTAATCGAACAACAGTCGAAGGGGAATAACGTTTGATTCTCTGGAAAGCGACTATCCGCCACTATGTGAAGCATCCGTGGCAAATCGTTTTGTCGACGGTGGGAATCACAATGGGGGTAGCGGTTGTTGTTGCCATTGATCTTACCAACAGCAGCGCCAACAAGGCGTTTGAACTTTCCGCTGATGCGCTAACCGGCAAAGCAACCCATGAAATTATTGGTGTTACTAAGGGCGTGCCGGATCAACTGTATCTCGAGATGCGCGAACAGGAGGGTATTTCCCATCTGGCACCGGTGGTGGAAGGTTACGCCACGCTCATCGAGTCCGGCGGCGATGAAGACCAAAACGGTAACGACGTTTTTCATTTAGTGGGCGTCGATGTCTTCGCCGAAGGCCCCTTTCGCAGCCATTTAAGGAAAACCGTCAGGAATCTTGATTACAGCCGGTTCCTCGGTGAACCGGCAACGGCAATTATCGCAAAGTCCACCGCTGAGCGGTTGGGCGTTAAACGCAATGACCAACTGCCGTTTCTTATCGCCGGTGCCGAAAAAATCCTGACCGTGGTGGGGTTCATCGATGACCAGAAGGAAATCGATCGCCTGGCGCTGTCATCCATGTTGTTCGTGGATATTGCCACGGCACAGGAACTACTGGATATGCGCGGTTATCTGTCCCGCATTGATGTTGTTCTGCCGGATACCAGCGAAGGCAAGAAAACGTTACAGGATCTTAAAGTCTCGTTACCCACCAACGTCGATATTCTTAGCGCCAATACCCGTAACAATGCCATTGCCCAAATGACCCGTGCGTTTGAAACGAACCTTACCGCGCTTAGCTTGCTGGCATTAATCGTGGGCATGTTTCTGATCTACAATACCATGACCTTTGCTGTAGTCCTGCGACGGCAAATTATCGGCGCGTTACGCACCGTGGGTGTTACCCGGCGGGAAATTTTCAAAATGATTTTCACCGAATCGGTATTTATCGGTGTGGTGTCCACCTGGTTGGGTATTTTTATTGGTATCGTGCTGGCCGATGCGCTGTTGGGTCTGGTAACACGCACCATTAACGACCTGTATTTTGTATTGAATGTAAGCAAGCTAACCGTTTCCTACGCCGTGATATTAAAGGGTGTCGTCATCGGCGTGGTGGCGACGTCGGTGACCGGTCTTATCCCGGCGTATGAAGCAACACGCTCCACGCCGCGGGCGTCATTAACCCGTTCCACGCTGGAAGCCAAGTATCGGGCGGCATTTGCCTGGGCCAAATGGCTGGGTGGGGCATGTTTTGCGCTGGGCGCGCTGGTGCTGTTGATACCCAATGATTTCCTCTGGCTGAGCTTTACCGGTCTGTTTGCCATTATCGCCGGATTTGCGCTGTTTGTTCCGCAACTGACGCTCACACTGGTGAATATGTCGGTGCCTATTCATCATAAAATATTCGGGGCGTTAGGTAATATCTCCGCCCGCAGTGTCAGCTCTTCCCTGAGCCGAACCAGTATCGCGGTGGCATCTTTGTCGGTAGCCATTGCGACCACCATCGGTGTCGCGGTCATGATCGACAGTTTCAGGGGGTCGGTGGTGAGCTGGCTGGATAATAGTTTGCGGGCCAATATTTTTGTCAGTACCCCGGGTGTGTCCAGCGGTTCCAGTCACGGCAGTTTATCGCCGCTGTGGGTGGAGCGCTTTCGCAGTATGCCTGAGATCCGGGCCGTTAGCGTACGGCGCGAGGTTCAGTTACATGCACCCAAGGGTATTACCGATCTCAATGTATTAAAGATACCCGTCAGCCTGTTCGACTCCTTTGAAATCAAGCAAGGTGACCCGCAGGCGGCAAAGCAGGGATTTTTTCAGGAAGACGGTTTATTGGTTTCGGAACCCTATGCCTATCATCACGATGTGGATGTGGGTGAGATGCTGGTGTTGCCTACCGATAAGGGATTGAAGAGTTTCAAGGTGGCTGGTATCTACGTTGACTACAGCTCCGATCGCGGCATTGTAACGATTAACCGCGATACCTATCAACGTTACTGGGACGATGAAACTATTACCTCATTGGGATTACACACCGATCCCAGTGTCAATGTTGATTTTTTCATTGATAAGCTTCGGGCCGTGGTGGCGGACTATCAGGCCAAGGCGCCCGATGATGAACCGGTCCAGCAATTGATTATCAAGTCCAATCTGGCATTGAAAAAAGCCTCAATTCGCGTGTTTGACCGTACTTTTGTGGTGACGGAAGTTCTACGATTGCTGGCGATTTTCGTGGCCTTTGTGGGTATCGTTAGCGCGTTAATGTCCATCCAGTTCGAACGGCGGGCGGAAGTGGCTTTGTTTCGCGTCCTGGGTCTGACGCCACAGGAAGTGTGGTTGATGGTTAGTGGCGAAACCGGCTTGATCGGCGCCATCGCCGGTTTACTGGCGATTCCACTGGGGCTTATTCTGGCAGCGGTACTGATTTTTGTGATTAACCGGCGCTCGTTCGGCTGGTCGATGGATATCACCCTGGATCCCATGTTATTTGTGCAATCGTTACTGCTGGCCATAACGGCGGCGATGATTGCCGGAATGATACCGGCGTTTCAAATGTCCAGGAGCAACCCAGTCAATGCGTTGCGGGAGGAGTAGGCCATGTCCGGTTTGATGCCAGCGCGCCAGTGGTTGCTTTGCCTGTTGATAGTCTGTATTTCGTTAGCGGCCTGCCAGCCCAAACCCGATGTTAACGGCGAAGAGTCAGTGACCCTTGCCGAGGCGATGGGCGACGATATCACCGGCAATTTTGCCCGTGCGTTCAAGCCGCGGGATTTTGCGTTTCCCCGCGATCATGCAGCGCACCCGGAGTTTCGTCATGAGTGGTGGTATTTCACGGGCAATGTGCAGGCCACCACGGGTGAACGCTTTGGCTATGAATTAACGATTTTTCGCGTCGCATTAAAACCACCTGCCCAGGAGTTTATATCGCCCAACATCGTCATTTCCGAAGAATCGTCACCGTCAGACGATATTTCGTCCTGGCGGACTAACCATATTTATATGGCACATCTTGCGATAACGGATATCGACAACAATGAATTCCACTATACCGAGCGGTTCAGCCGTGATGCGCTGGGATTGGCCGGTGCGGGTGTATTTTTCCGTGAACGCATCGATCACGATTCCACCCGGCTCAGAGTATGGCTGGATGACTGGTCAATTGAATCCGTGGGCGACACGGTGTTTCCCATCCAGATATCAGCGAAACATGACGACTTTGGGATTTCGCTGGTGTTAAAAAAATCCAAACCCGTCGTGTTGCAGGGGGATAAAGGTTTTAGCGTCAAGGGGGACAAGCCGGGTAACGCTTCTTATTATTATTCCATCACTCGCATGATCACGGTGGGCAGTGTGACGGTCGGTGGTAAAAAATACTCCATCACCGGTAACAGCTGGCTTGACCGGGAATGGTCCACATCACGGTTGGAAGATGATCAACAAGGCTGGGACTGGTTTGCGTTGCAACTGGACGATCAGCGGGAAATCATGTTTTATGCCCTGCGGCGCAAAGATGGCTCCATGGATATTCACAGTGCCGGCACGATTGTGGATAAGGACGGCACCACCCATAAACTGGAA
>JASFMT010000219.1:0-6359 GCA_050117455.1 Gammaproteobacteria bacterium
AAGGAAAAATGGTTAACATAAATTCCATGCCTGAAGGTGCGGGTTTTTCCAGTGTGCAAGTTATTTTTGATACTCACAAAGGTGAATTCCAGGCGCCACAATGGTCTCCTAAGAATCCGGAAAATGTGTTTTTATTATTTTTAGAATAACCAACTTTAGACGAGTAAACCTTGTTATTCGTCAACGTATTTATCGCCTGTTTTACTAAACTGCTGCTGCCACAGCAGGGTTCGCGGAATTCGTTTTATGGGTCATCGCACTCAATTGCTCGTAATTATTGTATCCATCGAAAGACATTAGGCGAATCCGCGGTTAGGGATGGTCCGCCACTAATCTTCAGTTTTACTTTGCATTATTCTTCTAATCACGGTGTAGCAAGTTCCTTGCGAATTTCGGTTAATTTGGCTTCTACAATCGCCCTGTTTTCCGGTCCGATTCGCAGTAGAATTTTCTGTCCTGCTGATAATCTTTCCAGGGCGGGATCTGCGTATTCATAAAATACCTTGGGTTGCACCAGCTGGATTTGACCCTCTATTGTCGGTGTTCTCAAAAGATGGTCGATAACGAAAATAAAGCGGTCGTTGAAGTATAGATTTTTATAACCCAACCCGTCATAGGCTTCCTGGATCAGGGGGTAGTAGCGCTTATACCATTTAACAAATTGTTCCGTGTCCAGCATGCTGAGCAGTTGCATATACATGCTATAGCGCTCGAAGTTATCTTGATCTATCGTGAATGTGTCATTGGTTTCTTTATGAACCAGAAACTTGCCTGCAGTCGGGGGAATAACGCGGTATTTGGTTGCCAGTTTTTTCTTGGGTAGAGAGTCAATAGTCACAACAAAGCGATGTATAAAACCGGTTTGGTTTAAAATTTGACTAATCAGTTTATCCCCAAAAAAATTCGATAGTATTTCCTTTATCTGATTGTCGCTGTCTTCCAGGGGTGGTAGTGGTTCTTCTATTACTGTCTCGGAAGGCAATTCTTCGGTAAGGTCGGCTGGACTGGAATCAATAATCACCGGGGGTTCGGTGATAGGGTGCTGAATATCAGGCGTTGTATCCTGCGGTAATGGTAGTGGTTCTGTCTTTGTGGGTTGGGTTGCCTGTTCTTTTTCCTGATCAAACTGAAGATAGTAAAAAGCACCCGCTGCAGCGATTATTAAAACAATGACAATGGTGAGGAACGATTTCATGGTGGCGCCGTTGGGTTGGTGAGATAGATATATTGCAAAAACAACCGAGATATATTGACTTCAACATACGACTTTAGCCTAGTAAAATCAATAGGATTGACTGAGTTATAATTTCGGGCGCCGGGCCTGAATGATGGGAGAAGCGGGATTTGGGTGGCGCAATTTACAGGAGCTGGAAACACCCTGAAGAATTAACTTAAATTTGATCTGGAATTTCCCGATTTAATAGCACAACGCAAACTTCAGGATTTTATGTGGGCTTGAATGAAACTTGTATTAATCCCGATATTTGTTTGATTCATGAAATAAAACTTCTAAGCTATAAAGAACGGGTTTAACTATCTAATTATTTCGTTATAACAGTAAGCGTATTGACTGGGCGGATTTATCACGCAAAGCGTTAATTCAGGTTGTTCAACTACTGAAAAAGAGGTTCCTATGTTAGGCGAAAATCACTCCCTCGTTCATGAATTTCCTGAGCACCAGGATGTTATTGCCAGGCTTGTGGAAAGCGATGCAGTCTTCGCGAAAGATGCCAAACGCTACAACGATCTCGATAAAGAGATCCGCGAGCTTGAATTAAATCGCACGCCAATCGATGATGATGCAATGCACCGGTTAAAAAATGAAAGAGCCGAGCTGAAAGATTCGTTATTTCAGCGTCTAATCGATGCCAAAAAATAACGAGCAACAACGGGTAGTGGCATAACAGGAGGTAGACTGAACCTGTCATCTTGTTCATGTAGCTCCTGCCGCATACAAAAAGGCCCTGTGACACTGCAGGGCCTTTGATTTTCGATGTGAGTAATGCGGCTTAAGCTTAAGAATTTGCCGCCCTGGTTTCCTGTTCTGCTACTTCCTTATGTACCTGTTCCATATCCAGTGCTTTGACTTGGGTTAACACCTTGGTCAGGGCAGCCTCCGGCAACACACCAGGCTGGGAAAATAGCATGACTTTTTCACGGAATACCATCAGGGTGGGGATTGAGCGAATCTGAAAGTGGGCAGCCAGCTCCTGCTCCTGTTCCGTATTGACTTTCACAAAAGCGGCGTCAGGGTTTGCTTCAGCCACCTTTTCGAAAACCGGGGCAAATGAACGGCATGGCCCGCACCAGGGCGCCCAAAAATCGACGATAACAATATCATTGTTTTCAATGACTTCGACGAAATTCTCTTTTGTTACTTCCATAACCATAGGGCACCTCGGCATCATTTGAATATTAGTGTTATCTAATATAAAGGTTTGCCTGCTGATTTCAACCCCCCTGTTGCGACAAAAGTAATGGGCTATAGACCCCGATCAATTTTGAAGTGGATTTCAAGGCGCGAGCCGTTCAAGTTGCCATGATCCTTCCTGTGCTTTTGTATACATAAACCGGTCGTGTAGGCGACTTTCCCTGGCTTGCCAGAACTCGAAGGTATCGGGTGTTACCCGGTAGCCTCCCCAGAAATCCGGCAAGGGGACCTCTCCGTGTAGAAATTTGTCTTTCATTTGATTAAGTGCAGTATCCAGCATCGCACGGTTTTTTATGACCTGGCTTTGCGGCGAGGCCCAGGCGCCCAGTTGGCTGCCGCGCGCCCGTGTCGAGAAATACTTGATGGATTCAGCGGTGGGTATTTTTGCCGCCGTGCCGGTAATTTTTACCTGGCGGCCTAACGCATGCCAGGGAAATAATAAACAGACGTGTGGATTAACGCTGATGTGCCGGGCTTTTCGGCTTGAGTAATTGGTAAAAAAAACAAAGCCGCTTTCATCATATAATTTGAGCAATACCATTCTTTGCCAGGGCTGGCCGTTGTCATCCACTGTCGCCAGGCACATAGCGGTGGGCTCTGCAATATCTGTTGACTGAGTTTGCTGGTACCAGGTTTGAAACTGATGAAATGGGTCAGCGTTTAGTTCTTTCCGGTTCAGTCCATCGGCCATTAATTGTGTGCGTAGTGCTGTTGCTGTAATCATTGTATTCCCATCTTTTTAGGATGATAAAGTCTACTTCGATAACGGAAGATGTTACTTGATGAATGGGCGCAAAATTTTCCCTGTTATTTGTTCATTCGACCTTTAAACGCTTCCATAATTTCAACGACGGACAATATCTTATGAATTCCAGCCACGCTTTTTCCCGCTTGCCAGTAGTCAAATTTTCCCGATTGATCAAGATTGGATTTTTTAAATTGTCTGAAGGAGCGCAGGGCATAGAACGTTCTCATCCAGCGTTTAGTCGCGTTGTGCTTTAGCAGCCATTTTTCGATGAATCCCACCCTGGTGCCAGTGCGTTCAATGTAGGGTGTTTTTATCACGGAGACGGGTACGCCGGTAATACGTTCACTTAATACAATGTCATTTTCCGATGCCGAGACAATCGCGTTTTTGTAAGCTTCGCTCGCGTTACATTCTTTTGTGGCAATAAACCGGGTACCCATTTGCACACCGTGATAGCCCAGTTGCAATGCCCGGTGAAACTGATCTGCTGTACTAATACCGCCGGCACACAATATTGGCAGTTCGAAGTCAACAAGTTCTTCGTACAACTGTTGTGCGCTCATTCCTCCCGCGTGACCCCCCGCCCGATTGTTCACCGCAATGAAGCCATCAACATTGGCTTCCAGCCCTTTTAACGCCCACTTGCGTTCCGTTACATCGTGATAGACATAGCCGTTTAGCGCATGTACACGCTCAACCACCCAATCGGGTTTTCCCAATGAGGTGATGAAAAAACGCACACCTTCTTCCAGTGCAATATCCACCCATTCCACCATTTTTTCATGATATTTTTTCGATGAGCGTTCGATAAGGGCATTCATGCCAAGGGGCCTGGATGTTAACCGGCGCATTAAGCGGATACCTTCCCGAAAATCGTGCCCATGCACATAGGTTAACGATATGGGTTGAATAATGCCCAGGCCGCCGGCCTCTGAGACGGCCGCGACCAGTTCCGGATTACTGCAAGGGTACATCGCGCCACAGACAACGGGCAATTCTATACCTGCCTGTTGGGTAAACTGGGTTGCTTTACTGGCGTTGTTCATAGAGCCGTCCTGGTTTTACTTTAAACCCAATCGCCAGTTAACTTTCACAGTCGCCACGATATCCTGTTCCTGGTCTTTGATGATTGCTTCGACGGTATAGTCCATATCTTCGGTCACTGAAGGTGGCTCACAGCGGCATTCCGCGACCAGTGAGCCTCGTGCTTTCTTCATATAATCAGTGCTTATTTTTGTAACAATGCCCCTTGCGGTTGCAGGCAGGGCAGTATTCAGTGCCAGTCCGCTGGTCAATTCGCCGAAATTGGTAAGCGCAACCGCATGGATTGAATTGAGATGGTTTCTTATGGATTTTTTGTCTTTTAAATAAAGCTTCGCATAGCCCGGTTCCAGGGTAATGACCCTGGCTCCAATCGTTGCCGAATAAGGAATTTTCCAGGCAATAATCCTGTTGAATACAAAGCGACCGCCGGGAATTGCAGACAGCCTATTCAAAGCAAGCAGTATTTGCTGTCCTGTTGACAGTGGGGGGCGCGTCGTCGGTGGTTCCATAGGGCCGCTGCATCCATAAGAGAGTGAGCTTGGCTATCCAATAGTATAGTCACGTGATCAGTAAGCGGTCTGTAAACGGCTTGAACCTGCGCAACTTATTGATGCAACGTACAAATAGTCAAAATCAGGCGTGATTGTAACATTCAGGCGGCCGTTTCTGATATCAAAAAGCAGCTATTAATGGCTGGAAAAAGCCGGATTAAAGAACAATGGGTACTAACTATTTAAGGAAACTGTACTTTGCCCCGATATTGACAATAGAGAAGGGCTTCGGCGTCTATCGGCCATTTTTATCGGACCGTTTAATGCAAATAATCGTTTTCTATTTGCTCTTGTTACTTGGGGAAAATGGGATTTCGTAAACGATAAAATTTTCACTGGAAATTTTATAATCAGTTTGACTTTAGATTGACGAACGGGGATAGCAGGCCATACTTATTGAGTTGTGATTCATTAATTAACTGCAGGAAATATAAATGACTACAAGTGAAGATCCGGGCACCGAAAGACGGCAGTTTGTGCGCTATCAATTGAAAGCAACAGCGGATGTTGTGTTTGATAATCGTGTGAAGGAGCAGGGCGAGATAGATAACATTAGCACAGGCGGTATGTTTTTGAGGCTTGATAACGAAGTTCCAAAAAAATTACTTGATAAGAAGGTCCACGCATCGATAAATGCAATTTCCTCAGGGCAAGAAGTTACTATCGAGGCGGAATGTTCGATTGTCAGGATTACGCCCGACGGCGTGGCGTTATATTTTTCTTCAATGGACAGTAGTAATAGACAACTACTGCGTGATCTAATTCATGAATTATATGATATGGTTCATGAAAGCAGGAAGACTTCCTGATTGACAAACTAAAGAAGTCAGGGCTAAACAGGGCCAGAGTGGACTAAAAAATACAACATTCACTCTGGCCCATTTGGTTTGATGCCCTTTTGTAAATCAATTTTTATTTCAATATTTTTCTTTAAGCAATAGCATTAATTAGGCTGGTTTTCCGTTTGTTCTTCTCGCACTATTGCTCCCGGCACTTTCTCATCCTGCGTCATATATTCATTTTGCTGTTTTTCTGAATTCAACATCAACCAGCTGTCCAGAAACTCCTTGCTTGTCGAATCTGGAACGCCAGTTATTTTTTCAATATCGACATTTGCAAAAACGATGTCTTTGGCTTGTGCGTATGTGGTTGGTGAGAAATTGGCGAGGGCGAACGTAGCGCCGGTTAAGATGACCAGCGCAAGGAATATAATTACCAGTGCTTTGACAAGATAATTCATCATTCCTTTGCTACTTTTCGCTTGTACATGTCGTCGATATTGTGACGCTAATTCGTCCTGATTTATTTGTATGCTGTTTTCGTGAGACATTTTGATTTCCTTATACAAGTTAGACGAAACCTGAATCCTCATTGAGGATCCGCTGTGATATCTCGTTCACTCCGCCATACGGCAAGTGAGTCTCCAGATTTAGATGCTGCTGTTCCCGAATATATTCGAGCTATAAAAACTGAAACTTAACAACTGATTCAGCGGGAACTAGAGTGGGAAGAGTGGTACGGAAAAAATCTTAGCCGATCAGGGATGGTAACTGCAAGCGAGTAGAAGCTGATAACGGACGTTATT
>JASFMT010000220.1:0-6359 GCA_050117455.1 Gammaproteobacteria bacterium
TGCACAAAATCAGCCAGTAACGCTGGTAGGGTTTCCTCTCCCGACCCCAATAACAGGCTATCAGCATAACGTTCCGGATGAAAGGTGTCATTGCCGGGGTGGGCTAATTTCGGGCCGGTAAACACCACGTGGCTACCACGATGCCGGTACAAGCGGGCGAGGGCGCAGGCACGGTAACTATTATAGCTGTTGATAAAAATTACCGTGATGTGTGTTTGCCAGTTGTGTTGTACCGAATCAATGCGCTCGTCCGTTATTTTGACCGAGCCATGTTTGCCGGCCAGCCCCGCCATTCTGGCCAGTCCCGCCGGCGGTAAGACCTTGCATTGCGCGTACTGGCTTAAAGGGTGCTGGCGGTCATCCTCTTTCGGAACTACGAACGTGATTTTCATAATACGATCTCCCAACTTAACCTGAATGGTTCAGTGTTAAGAATAGGGGGGAGATCTACCAATCCCGGGTTGTAAAAGGACAAGCCGATGAGCAATTATGACGAAATATGGCATCGCGGCATTACATGCCTAATGTGATATTTGGACTATTTATCGCGATTGACGGTGGATCCGTCTGTCGTGTTTTTACAAATCCCGTAATTACAGTATTCGGTGTTGATCCCTTTCTGGCTACTTAAATTGTCGTTTGTACTGCCATCGTCGTAGCCGCTGACGACATTAAACAGGCAGGTGCGGCCTCCGCTTGCGCGGCAGGTATTGATCGCTTGTGCCTTGGCGTCATGGCGTGACGATTCACCACAGGCGGCGCCAAACGCCTGGCTGCCTTCTCCCGTATCATCGCTAATTGCGTACGCCGCCCAGCCGCCGCCCCAGCATTTGGCCAAGACGCGGCAGGTGTCATCATATTGCAGATCCCGGCCAGGGTTCCATAACAAGGGGTCCTCGATTACTTCGGGGACAGCGGCAATATAATCCCCGGAGCCACCGCAATCCACTAACGCGGTATAATAGGTTTCCTTGTTGAGTGTTTCATCGCAGCGTCGATACGTGGTTTGTCGATGAACTTTTACCGCACCGGGTTTGCTGGGAAGCTGGTTAAAAACAACATCAAGTTTGTCGTCATCAATGGTGAGCTTGCGCGAGCGGCTTGCATCTTGGACATCTTCACGATGTTCAAACACCCGGGAATCGGCGTCGCCGCGCCGGATAAAACGCGTTTTGCGTTGCCGGGTTTCGGTCTTACCGTTAATAACGCCGTCGGTGTAATAATGCACAGTTTCTTTGATGATCCACTGCAGGGAATCTGGTTTGACGTCAGTGATCGATGTACTGTCAGTACATACATAAGTGTTGGAGGAATTGGATACTGGTGGATAACAGGTATACGGCTTGCCATTTTCGCACCACTGTCCGGTTATGGTTGCGGTATCGCCAACAGGGGGAAATACCAATGAAGCGATCAGGCATCCTGCCTGACAATAAGCTATCTTCATAATAGCCTCACAATTTGTTCCGTTTAAATTAAGTTGATGTGATGCGCGTGGTACAACCGGGGTTGATTAATATGATACGAATACAGTATAGCGCGCATAGTAACGGCATTTGATGAAGCCTTCAAGATGGGCGTCGAATGTACGCAACTTAAGCAGTATTGGCTGATCGATGGCAAGCGATGTGAAATCCTCCTACAATCCTATGCAGCACCAGCAATTTTAAAAAGAGGTAATGATGAATGACGTCATAGCGCTGGAACGCCTGAACGCGTTGTTGCCATTAAAACAAAGACAGGATTCTCTTTCCGCGAAGCGCAAGCGTATTCATCAACGGATTCTGCGTTCGCTTGCCCTGGAAGGTGTTGCACCAACACTGAAACAGCTTGCCAGGCGGGTGGGTGTCAGCGATGGCTTGGAGGATGCACTACAGTCATTGGTTGCACAGGATTTGATTGTATTAAGCAAATCGGGTACCGCGGTTGCCGGTGCGTATCCCATGACCACGGAAGAGACCCCCCATAAGGTTAACATTAGTAGCCGTTCGATATACGCGATGTGTGCACTGGACGCCGTGTCCATTGCGCCCATGTTTGATGTGGCAGTGACAATTCACTCTGTATGTCGTGTCACGGGTCGATCCATTGAGATACAGCAAGATGCCAAAGGTTTATTGAATGCTCAGCCTTCCCGGGAGGTAAAGGTCGGTATCCGATGGCAGCAACCGGGTGGTTGCGCGGCACATAGTTTATGCACTGAAATGGTGTTTCTCAAAGATAGCGTTACAGCTGGACAATGGCAAAATGGCGATGATGAAAATATTTCCGTGCTTTCGCTGGACGAAGCGATTAGCGTCGGAAAACGGTTTTTCAAGCCGTTGTTGCAGGATTAGTGTGACCGACGGAAATTTATTTTGAGTCGTGTATGTTATTGCTTTTGAATACGGTCAACTTTCGGGAAGAGGTATTAAAGTTGGAGCTAATAATGTCGATATTAGCGCCATGATGATGTTAGCAGGGAACCAGATAACTATGGTTAAACATAAAATTTTAGTGTGTTTGGTGTTCGTAACGATGGGTTTCACGCTGGTATCGTGTAAAACCATGGATGCCCGGCTGGGAGAAATTACCAGCGGGTTTCCCGCCATAGACGGCAAACCAACGGAACAGGATTTTTATCAAGGTGTCCTGGATGCGCTACGTGTTGGTATACAACGTGCCATTGAGGCTCTGGGACGCAACGGTGGTTATTATAACGATTTACAGGTGAAAATTCCGGTTTCTGACCAGTTGCAGAAAGTAGCGGCAACGTTGCGCCGGTTGGGCCAGGACCAATACGTTGACCAATTTATTAAAACAATGAATAAAGCGGCAGAACAGGCGGTACCGCAGGCCACTGATATTTTCATGGGTGCTATTCGCCAGATGAAAATTGACGATGCGAAACAAATAATCAACGGCCCGGACAATGCTGCAACGGAATATTTTAAAAGCAAAACCTACGCTCCGTTACGCGAGGCATTTTTACCGGTGGTAAAACGGGCGACGAACCAGGTGAATCTTACGGCTTCCTACAAAAGCATGACCGACATGATCGGTTTTCTGGGGCAGTACCTGAACGAAGATACGCTGGATCTGGATGCTTACATAACCCGCAAGGCTCTTGATGGGTTGTTTATAAAGCTCGCTGTCGAAGAGAAGAAAATTCGCCATGACCCGGTGGCAAGAACCACTGACATTTTGCGCAAAGTATTCGGTCAGTAAGGCACAAGGTTACCGGTAATCCGGTCAATCTTGCTGCTATAGTGTGGACCAATGGCGCAGGCGGTGTAAGTGGGCTTGCCGTGAAATTCGGTACGTCCGCTGTCCTGGATTAAATGGGCCTGCAGTCCCTCGTCCACGCAGCGTTGATAGTAGTCCAGTAGTTCCTGCTCCGAGTTTACCCGCAAGCAGACTTTTGCCGACCCCTTGAGCAGCCATGCGTACTCGACGTCCGACAGTGTCAATTTACAGGGTTTATTCTTATCCGGTTCCAGGTGTAGGTGGCGTACCAGGAACGCCATGGACGCATGGGAACCCTGGGCGATTTCCTTGCCGCGCCGCATTTTCAGGTCCTTACGAATCAGAATAACCTGTTTAATTCTATCCACGGTCATTGGGATTTATTCCGAAATTTCTATATTACAATTCATAAATTCTAATATATCGCTTCGGCGACGAATAGCAAACCCTGAACACGTTACAAAAGATAATATCCGACAAGTACTTACCCGCAACCCGCCAAATCCTAAACCTATCCTTTGTCAGTCCGATATAAAACGGTGCAATAGTCCGTTTAATTGTTTTGGTTCACTGAGAGGATTGAAATGATTAAAGAGTTAAAGCCTCGCCTACACGCTTTCAGCGTTCATTTTTTATTAAGCGTTACTATCTTTCTGATATTTTTCTACCTCGTATTTGCCTGGTGGTATCCGGAACCTTTTCTGTCCATCGAGGGCGGCTGGTCCATTGTTGCGTTGATTGTGCTCGTTGATGTCATATTGGGGCCGTCCTTAACGTTCGCAGTGTTTAAGCCGGGCAAAAAAGGTTTGGCGTTCGACCTAAGCCTGATCGCGGCTGTTCAACTTTGCGCCCTGGTATATGGCGTTACCGTGGTGTACACGGAACGACCGCAGTTTCTGGTGTTTTCCGTTGATCGATTCGTGATGGTGTCGCCCAACGACGTGGAGCAGGATCAGTTTCGGTTTAAGGAACTATTGGCTAACAACGGGCCCGGACCGCTGCCGGTCTATGCCCGGTTACCCGAAGATCCCGTCCAGAAAATCAAGCTAATGGAGGAAGTGTTCAGCGGCAAACCGGACCTGGAGTTTCGCGCCGAATATTATGAACCCATGGATTCTCATTGGGATGCGGTGCTGGAAAAGAGCAAACCTATCGCCGCATTTCGTGACATATCCGATGAATATCGGCAAAAGATTGATGCGTTTGTTTCGGATAACTGTCACACGGCTGATAACTGCGCGTTCCTTCCTGTTGTCGGAAAAGAAAAAAGTATGTTGTTGGCTTTGCAGCGGGATTCTGGAAAGGTGGTTGGCGCCATGGATATTGACCCCTGGCTGAGTGAAAAAGCGTTAAAACGTGCAAAAAAACCATCCACTGTCGAGAAACATGGCTAAATGGTTCGAGTCCTATCCACATCAATTTGAAGCCGAGAAGCATGATATCAATGTACGAAGCGTACAAAGATGGCTGAGAAGGCTCGCTGAAGTGCCCCGGGAAATTTTGTCAGCCTGATTCGCAGGGCAACAAGAAAACCGCAGGCAGATATTTACTACCTGCGGTTTTTTGTTTGCTGTCCTTTAACTAACGCAATCGCATTAAGGTGTTGCAATGGGCGGCATCATACCATTGTGGAAAATATATGCCACCGCATAGGCGATGGGTGCGATGACGACAAACAGCGCAATACCATACAGCACGGCAAGGCGGCCCATACCTTTCAATTTACTGAAATCGGTAATGACGCCGATGGAGACGAAGGTCAGCATGAACATCATTTTCCGCATCGGGCTTTGTACAACGCTTGCGCCGGATTTAGCCTCACTCATTAAATCCGGGGCCCAGCTGGCGATCGCGATATAAGTAAACCAGGCGATAAAGTATCCCAATACAAACTTGGGAAACCGGAACCAGATCTCAGAGGCGCCAACCGCGGATTGTCCCGGCGTTCGTTCCACCTTGTACACCCATATCATCGCCAGCACAAACGCCCATACACCAATAAATACGTCAATCCAGATTTTGGTGAGTATGGCCGCGCTGAGGATGTAATCGGAAGACCAGAGCTCACCGGTATTCTTAAAGTTCTGTGCCACCATCATTTCATCGAGCATCGCACCGGCTGCCGCATCGGCACCATCTGTTTTCACGGTCATCCCCATGGCAGCGCCGTTTACAATGGGCTGATCCGGTGCCACGGCCGTATAGAATGACGGAAGTGCCACTAGCTCAATCATCGCAAAAATGACAATGAGCATGGATACAGCGATGGGTAATATGGGTTTGGCCCGTATAGCACCGGCCGTTGCGATGGCGGCAGAGACGCCGCAGATGGATATGCCCGATGATAATACCGCGGAGGCGTCCCGCCTTAGCTTGAATACCTTGCGGGCCAGGGTATAAACAATGGGCCAGAACAACAGGTAAGCGACAAACGTGGCAGCCGCTCCCGCCAGTGCCATATCCAGTATCAGGTTTATGCCCGTGTCACCGGCGCCGGCCTGGATTTTTAGTGAACTGTCGATCCACATCTTGCCCAGCTTGACACCCAAATACACAATGGCGGTTTTGATGAACCACTCAGGTTTGGCGGCCTCTTTGAGAAAACCGGCAAAACCCTTAAACAGGTTTCCGATCAGGAGCCCCACGAACAATGCCAGCATATAAGAAAAACCGCCTCCCAGTTGAAAACCCCAGGACATTTGAGTGGCATGCTTGGCTTTAGCCACTGCCATGGCCGCGGTCTCAGCATCCGGTACCTGGCCCTGTTTGGCATCAACACCCAGTTCTTTCAGCGCGGCGTTGATCTCTTTGGTGCATTTATTGACCTTGGTGGTGCAATAAATGTCTTTACCATAGATTTCAGGTTGCAGTACCGACTGGCTGGTTTGCAGTGCCTTGAAGTGGGCTTCATGACCAACGATCCAGCAAGCCCAGGTAATAAAGAAAATTGCTGCAAATCCCAGAAAGAATTTTTTGACATTCAGTTTTTGAAAGTAGGCGCCAATACATGTTAGCGCGGCGAAAACACCAAACGTTACCAGTAACGATACCAATGGGTGCATCCCTTCATAAGCTTTGCCGCTGCCGCCGTGAGAGGTGGCAAGTAGCTTGCTCCAGGAAGGGTTATCGATAAA
>JASFMT010000221.1:0-6355 GCA_050117455.1 Gammaproteobacteria bacterium
GTCAGATGCTTTGTAAGTTTGCGTTATTACAAAAACAGTTTTACGCAATTACGCCGCTTCAACGCTGAGGTTTAACGCATCCATCAGTTCGTTGGCACCAAACGGCTTGGTCAAACACTTCTCAGCACCGGCATCGATAACCGCTTCAATGGTACCGTTGCCCGGAAAACCGGTCATGCCAATGACGCGAATGGAACGAGTCGCCGGTGTTTCCTTGATGAAACGGCAAACTTCAATGCCATCAATGCCAGGCATACGAATGTCCAGCAAAATGACATCGGGATTGAAACTGTGAATCTTGCTGCCGGCGGAAAAACCGTTCTTGGCAGTTTCGATCTGGATATTCTCATCAATGCTGCTGATCACATCCTTCAGCGTCGACACAAACTGCTCGTTGTCGTCCACAATCAGGATGCGCAGTGCTTCGTTCTCGGGCCGGAACAACGTTAATCCCCGTTCTTTGGCGAAGCGTTCCACTTCTTCCATGGTAAAACGGCGGTGGCCGCCCGCTGTTAACATGGCGTCGAGCATGCCTTTCTGTGCCCATTGACGAACGGTAACAGGGGACACCATTAACAACTCTGCAACTTCATTAGGAGCCAAATATGCTTTTGAGTTCATGATTTTATACCTTCATTTCGTAAAGTTAATAATGATTACAGTTTACTTGTTCCCCATTTCTTCGCTTCCAATGCTCTTGAAATTTATTAATTATTAAATCGGTTAGTGCCTGAATTCATACCAGGATGTAACATCCCTAGCGAATTTTTACCTTAAATCGTTGATCACTCCAGCCATGCACTTTATCGTGTGCTTCTATGTAAACTGCGGCTGTATTGGCAGGAATGTTTACATCCGCCAGACTGCGCGTAAACGGCTGTTCATTGACGTGTGGGTGATACAGTGTTCTCTTTCCAAGTTCCGTGCCGTCTTCGGCTACCACACGCCACCCATCGGCATAGTGATCCCAACCGGTGTCACCGTGCTTCAGCGTTACGTGAAACACCCAGCTCGCCCGCTGTTTCTCCGCCTTGGCGTCAACGATCTTGACTTCACCGGCAAAGGCGGTTGTTACACCCATCAGTAAAAACCCAAATACCACGATGGCAAATTTTCTAAATGCAACAGTTAATAACAAATGTTTCGAATACTGATAAATCATGATTAATACTTTGTTAATTCTCAAAATTAAAAAATAAAAATAATCAGCTGCAACACGGTCAGTGCGTAAATACCCGCCAATACATCGTCCAGCATAATTCCCAGGCCACCACTAACCTGCTGATCAATCATGCGAATAGGCCATGGCTTTGCGATATCAAACAAGCGAAACAACGCAAAACCAACAACAAGCCATAACCATCCCGGTGGCGCTGCGGTCATGGTTATTACATACCCGACGATCTCATCCCAAACAATGGATGGGTCGTCATGTACACCCAATTGCCGAGCCGCTGTTCCGCAAATCCAGATGCCGGCGATCAACCCTGCTAATAACAAACCGATGTATTGCCACAACAACAGCTCATTCATTAACAGGACAATGGGAACACCAATCAACGTTCCAGCAGTTCCCGGTGCTTTGGGTGTCAATCCGCTTCCCAGGCCGATGGCTAACCAATAAATCGGGTTGCGGTTGATCACTTTCCCTTTCGTTTGATCCTTCAAATCAGCTAATCGATTGGCGCGAGCCATTGGCCGTATGGAATGTTCTTAAATACTAGTAATAGATGCAATCAATAAAAACGTTCAAATCGAACTTTTTACAAAAATTTTACATTAATGTGACAATTTTGAAAGGAAAAAATTTATATATAAATCATATTGTTATATATTACATTCGACAAATTCGCCCGTAAAAAAGGTATTATACACGACATGTTTTTAGAAGCATCAAGATGGCTGAAAATGCCGGTAGCCGCCCTTTTCTATGCTGATTTCTTTGCCCTGATGGCGTAAATGCAGCCCCTGCGGCTCACCAATATGCCCTATTTCGGTAACAGATATATTAAGCTGCTGCTTTATTTGGTTTAGTTGAGGCACTTTGGCCGGCGGAACAGTAAAGCAAAGCTCATAGTCATCGCCGCCACCGAGGACAATTGCTTCTAACGCGGATATTGATGATTGGCGTTGCAAAATACTGGAGACAGGTATCTGTTCCAGGTGAAGCGTTGCCCCCACTTTGCTTGCTCTGAGAATATGTTCCAGATCCGCCGCCAACCCGTCGGAAATGTCTATTGCCGCACTGGCGATGCCCCTTAACGCAAAGCCCAGGGAGACCCTCGGTACCGGCCTGTTTAGCCGGTTTAACAGATGCTCTTGTTCGCTAGCGGACACATCCCATGCAGATGATTGCTGCAACAGTCGTAGCGCCAGTGCAGCGTCTCCTAATTGCCCGGACACAAAAATGCTGTCGCCGGGTTTCGCCCCCGTTCGGGTCAGCGCCTGCCCTGCTGGAACAATTCCCATGACCTGAATGG
This sequence comes from Gammaproteobacteria bacterium, assembly GCA_050117455.1. GTDB lineage: Bacteria > Pseudomonadota > Gammaproteobacteria > SZUA-152 > SZUA-152 > JAKEGK01. The sequence goes on from JASFMT010000221.1 coordinate 2,481, forward strand.
TCAGGGTAAGCGGCCCCTGCGTGGTATCACCGCCAATCAGTTGCACATTGTGTTGCTCGGCCAGGGTAAAAAAACCATCGCAAAAGGACTGTAGCCAAACCTCATCGGCTTGCGGCATGGTCAATGCCAGGGTTGCCCAGGCCGGTTCCGCCCCCATGGCGGCCATGTCACTTAAGTTGACCGCTAATGCCTTATAGCCAATATCGTAGGCAGTGGTAGCTTCCGGAAAATGAACATTGGCAACCAGCGTATCCACGGCGCTGACCAGCTGAAAACCGTCAGGCACACGGGTAATGGCCGCATCATCACCGATACCCAACACCACATCATCGCGATGCAGCGCCCGGGCTTTAAAATATTTGTCGATAATGGAAAACTCGGTTTCAGACATAAGCTAATATTCAAATGAAAACGAGCGCTTGATAGAGCAATAGCCTGAGACGGTAAATAGTGTCAGGACATTTTTCTGGCGGCGATTTCCGTGGCGCGCAGTTTTTTTGCGGTATTGTCTAATATACTGTTGACGTATTTGTAACCGTCCTCGGCGCCAAAGACTTTAGCCAGTTCCACGGCTTCATTAATGACTACCCGGTATGGAACATCCAGCCGGAACTGCAATTCATAAACGCCAACCCGCATAATCGCGCGTTCCACGGGATCAATTTCACTGAAGGGCCGGTCAAGGTACGTGTGAATATGATCGTCAATTTCATCCACGTGCGCCGGAATCTTGTGCAACAATTCCTGAAAGTATTTGTAATCGACTTTCGACAGATCATGTTCCAGCACAAACTTCTGGTCGATATCCGAAAGATTCACGCCGGTCATCTCCCACATATAGAGGGCTTGTACGGCGCGCTTGCGCGCCAGGGATCGGGCTTTACTCATTGCGAACTGTTACTCAGTTGATTACAGGAAGATGACTATTACGCCGTTTGACTAATCAAGACCACGTAATAAATTCACCATTTCAATGGCCGACATGGCGGCTTCCGCGCCCTTGTTACCGGCTTTGGTACCGGCACGCTCGATGGCCTGCTCAATGGTATCCACCGTCAATACCCCGAACGCCACCGGCACATCATGCTGCAGCGACACGCTGGCCAGTCCCTTGGTGCATTCCCCGGCGACGTATTCAAAATGCGGCGTTCCGCCACGGATAACCGCACCCAGTGCGATGATGGCATCAAACTGCTTTTTTGCGGCGACCCGTTGTGCAACCAGCGGCATTTCAAACGCGCCGGGAACACGGACAACCTGCAGGTCCTTGTCGTCGGCGCCATGACGCTTCAACGTGTCGATGGCGCCATTTAAAAGGCTCTCCACGATATAGCCATTAAACCGGGATACCACCAGGCAAAACTGCGCACCCTGGATTGTCAACTCACCTTCAATTGTTGTTATGTTGTCCATTGTATTTTATTCCATTCTCGATCTATCGATATGACTTTTGTTTCCTGGCGATTGAGTTCATACAGGTCCGCGGTTAAGCGCTGTCACTGCTCACGTACTCAACCACTTCCAGCCCGAATCCCGATAATCCATGGATACGTTTGGGCGCACTCATTACCCGCATTCTACGAACCCCAAGATCCAGCAATATCTGGGCACCGGTGCCGTAGGTGCGCAAATCAGTACTGGGTTCGCGATGAGGCGGTGTTTCACCCTCGTCTTCCATCTGGTAATGCTCGACCTGGCGCACGATATCGTCTTTTTCACCGGGGTAACTGAGCAATACCAGGACACCCTGACCGTTTTCTTCGATGCGCCGCATCACGTCTTCCAGCGGCCAGCCGGTATCCTTGCGTTGTATGCCCAAGACATCGTTCAGGTAATGAGGCATATGAACCCTGACCAGGGCTGGCTCAGAAGGCTTGACGTCACCCTTGACCAGCGCAAAGTGAACCTGGTTGTCGATGCGGTCACGATACGTGTGCAAACGAAATTCACCAATATGATTTTTCAGTTTGCATTGCGCAACGCGCTCGAGGCTTTTTTCCGTGGACAGGCGGTATCGGATGAGATCAGCAATGGTGCCGATTTTAAGATCAAACTCTTTGGCGAAGGCCTCGAGATCCGGACGCCGCGCCATGGTGCCGTCTTCATTGAGTATCTCCACAATCACACCGGCCGGTTCCAGTCCCGCCAGCCGCGCCAGGTCGCAACCGGCTTCGGTATGACCGGCCCGCGTTAGCACACCGCCAGGTCGTGCCATGATGGGAAAAATATGTCCCGGCTGTACAATGTCCGCTGCCGTGGCATTGGGCGCGACGGCCGCCTGAATCGTTGTCGCGCGATCTGCCGCGGATATTCCGGTGGTGACGCCGTTCGCCGCTTCAATGGATATGGTGAAATTGGTACCAAATGTTGCGTTATTATTGTTGACCATCAACGGCAGTTGTAACTGCTGGCACCGTTCGCGGGTCAGCGTTAAACAAATCAGCCCCCGGCCGTAACGGGCCATAAAGTTGATATCCACCGCGCGCACATGGCTCGCCGCCATAACCAGGTCGCCCTCGTTTTCACGGTCTTCGTCATCCATCAGGATCACCATCTTGCCCTGACGAATATCATCAATTAATTGTTCCGGTGTATTTAATTCCATGAACCAACCAACAAGTTACTGAACAAAACTCAATTCGTTATTTGATAAAACGTTATTTAATAAACCCATGCTGCGCCAGGAACGTCTCATCAAGTGCCGGCGCATCGTTCGATGATTTGTCCGCGGCCCTGTTACCCATCAACAAACGTTCCAGGTAACGGGCAATAATATCCACTTCAAGATTCACCCGGCGTCCCGTTTCATAGCCACCCATGGTGGTTTCCTGCAAGGTATGCGGCACAATATTCAGTTCAAATTCACTGCCGGCGACGGAATTTACAGTGAGACTGATACCATCGACACAGATGGAACCTTTCTCCGCAATGTACTTCGCCAGGTTATCGGGCGCTTTCATTATAAACCGATCCGAACGTGCGTCGCTCCAGCGCTTAATCACTTCACCAACACCATCCACGTGACCGCTGACCAGGTGACCACCCAGCCGCGTTGCAAGTGTCAGTGCCAGCTCCAGGTTGACCCGATCACCTTTTTGCCATGCGCCGGCAATGGTGCGAGACAGCGTTTCCCCGGATACGTCCGCCACAAAACCGTGGTCTTTTTTTTTCACCACCGTCAGGCAAATACCGCTGACCGCGACACTGTCACCCAACGCCAAATCGGATACCGGCAACTTGCCGGTATCCAGCGTCAACCGCATATCACCGTCGCGTCGCTGCAATGACTCAATGTGTCCGACACTTTGTATAATGCCCGTAAACATCTGAATTCCAGGTATATCCCGCCGATTAATCGTTACCGTACTGGATGGGCAATGATACGCCAATCCACCCCGATCTGGCGAGTATCCACAATGTCCAGGTTTACTTTTTCCGCCATGGTCTGAACGGTGGGCAAATGAAACGCTCCCCTGGCCTGATCACCCATGAGACTGGGGGCAATATAGAAAATCAGCTCGTCGACGCAGCCCGCGGACATCGCAGATCCGTTAACCGCCGGGCCGGCTTCTATGAATACTTCGTTAATTTGCCGTTGCCCCAAATCCTCAAGTACCGTTTGCAGATCCACGTTGTCGTTACGGGTGCTAACCGTTATCACTTTTGCACCGGCGTCTTCCAGTTCCCGGATCCGCTGTCCGTGGCTCGCGGCGTTAACGGTGGTATAAACCAATGTTTGCCCCGGCAACGGTAACATTTTTGCCTTCGATGGCATCCGCAAGCGGCTGTCCAGTACCACGCGCAGCGGTTGATCAGCATCGGTAAAATCCGTCCCTGGCGACAACGGCTCTCCTGACGGCCTCACGTTTAACGAA
>JASFMT010000222.1:0-6288 GCA_050117455.1 Gammaproteobacteria bacterium
GGTTTGTCCAGCAACACTTCATCCACCAGCAACGGCATCAACAAAGGTATGGGAACACTTACCGCTACCGCAAAAATGGCAATAATGTTGGCGGCCAGCAGTTGACGCTTATGTTCCCGCGCGTTCAGGAAAATATTTTGCCAGGTAAACTGAACGTGTGTGCTTTCCGGCAGTTCGGCATTTGCCGCGTCGTAAACCGGCGTTGCTGATACTACCGAACGGATCGTGGAATCATTCATAACAAAACGGGCAACAGGGCGTATTCATCCGGTACAACCGGACTACTGTCCTCTCAAAAACATTTTATCGAGCTGTACCATATCGAGCTGGATCCAGGTGGGCCGGCCGTGGTTGCACTGGCCACTGCGCTGCGTTCGTTCCATGTCTCGCAACAGGGTATTCATTTCGGGAATGGATAACTTACGATTGGCCCGGATGGAACCGTGGCAGGCCATGGTCGCTAATATATCATTGACTTGCTGGCGGATCCGTTGGCTGTCACCATGGGTCGCAATATCCGAAAGCACATCCCGGACCAATGACTCAATGTTGGCTTCCCGCAACAGGGACGGTACTTGCCGTACCACCACGGTATCTTTACCCATCGCATCAACGGTAAACCCCAGCGATTCGAATACGGATTTATATTCATCCGCCAATTTCACTTCGCTTTCCGATACCACCATGCTCAACGGTACCAATAAAGGTTGTGAACGCACATTGCCATCGTCAAAGGACTGTTTCAACCGTTCATACGTAATGCGCTCGTGTGCCGCGTGCATATCAACAATCACCAGCCCCTGTTGATTTTCAGCCAGGATATACACGCCGTGGATTTGCGCCAGCGCGAATCCCAGTGGCGGAATCGTTGTTTCATCGGCGCCAATCTGACCGTCACTGACGGTATCATCAATCGAGCTGTACAATGCCGCGTAGTTTTCCAGCTGCTCCTTTACTTTTAGCGGCATATTGTGCTGATGATACTGGGGCCGCGTTGCCTCGGTTGCTATAGACGACGGCGGCTTTTGCAAGGTATCAAAACCTGCAGCACCGATGGGCCGATCATTATCGCCTGGCATGTGATCGCCTGGCACCGCGCCGGCAATCACGTCGTGCAGGACGCGATAAATAAAATCATGAATGGAGCGGCTGTCGCGAAAACGGACTTCGTGCTTGGTGGGATGAACATTCACATCCACCAGCGACGGATCCAGTTGCAGATACAATACGTAAACAGGGTGGCGGCCGTGGAACAACACATCCTGGTAGGCCTGGCGCACGGCATGGGACACGACCTTGTCCTTCACCGCGCGGCCATTGACATAAAAGAACTGCATATCCCCCTGGCTACGGGAGAATGTTGGCAACCCAATCCAGCCCCACAAACGTAACCCGCCGGCACTAAAATCCACTTTCAGGGATTGCTCGATAAAACCTTTGCCGCAGACTTGCCCGATACGCTTTAACTGCAATGTTTCATTGTCGGCACGGGCCAGCTTGAATATTGCGCGCCGGTTATGGGTTAGCGAAAAACCGACGTCAAAGCGGCTTAACGCCAGGCGCTTCAGGCTGCTTTCGATATGGTTAAACTCTGTTTTTTCCGTTTTTAGAAATTTGCGTCGGCCAGGTGTATTGAAAAACAGGTCCCGCACTTCAATGGTTGTGCCCTGTGAATGAGCGGCGGGTTCCGGCCCAACGACATGATCGCGGCCATCACATTGCACCTGCCAACCATGCTCCTCGCCACGGCTGCAGGAACGCAAATCCACCCTGGCAACCGATGCAATACTGGGCAGTGCCTCACCACGAAACCCGAGGCTGCTCACCTGCTGTAGATCTTCGTTGCTGTTGATTTTACTGGTGGCATGGCGTTGCAGCGCCATGGGTAAATCATCTTTATAGATACCGTCGCCGTTGTCTCGGATACGCACCAGTTTAATACCACCCTGTTCGATATCGACATCGATGGCATCGGCATTTGCATCCAGGCTGTTTTCCACCAGTTCCTTAACAACGGAAAGCGGTCTCTCGACCACTTCGCCGGCCGCGATCTGGTTTGCCAAATGGGTTGACAGAACATGAATGCGCGACCGTTGTAATGTTTTAGGCATGTTGTAAGTCGCTCATCGAATAGTGTGGACGTGATTTTATAATGAACGCCACTGGCTCGAAGACACAACCAGCGATCTGCTCACGCGGTAATTGAAGGAGGTATCGACCATCATGCAGTGGTTTAAGTTTCGTCCGACAGATCCGGATCCCATCCCAGCTCACGCGCTTTTTTTACCGCCGCATCATGTATTTCACGGTGCTTTTGCTGTAGCGCGTCGGGCAAGCGGCTGACCATATGACCATAGGGTTCCCAGGCGGCATAAACCTGCTCATACAAGCCCTGCATTTGGGAGACACTCCACCCTTCACAGGTTTCCGTTTCCGGCAAAAGATCAAACAGCCAGGCATCCTTTATAATGGAACCGGTCTGTGTCATACCACCATACTGATCATTCTGGATTCCGACATAGGTTTTATTGGGACTTACCATTTGCTTTCCTTCATTAGGCCGTCTGTTGACGGCAGGATTCTACCGTTTGTGACACCTTGTTGGCATCTTGCGCCAGTTCTGTATAACTGACACAGGATAAAACCTCTTTGTAAGGCGGCTTGTTTTTGTAGCGCATTTTTAACAACACAAATGACACCCGGTTAAGGTAAATTAATGCGGCCACGAACAACACCGTGGTGACAATCTCAAATGCCAGCATTGCGTACATACCTCGATCTATCAGGGTGGCAAAACTGAAGAAATACAGGATCATCAATACTCCCATCGGAATGGCGGTAAACACTTTAATATTGCTTTGGGATTGCTGCAGCGTTTCGATCGCTTCGATAATGTCAGGATTCGCCATGGGTTTCTCTTTTAATTTGCTATCGCAACCAGATTTTTATGTGACCGTTTCATTGACCAGGTCCACCCCGTTCATCCAGTCGCTAGCCGCTGCTGTAGCGGGCCGGGCGGATTCGTTTTGCTGGTTTTAGCAACGTGTGTTAAGCAACGGGCGGTGGTGACCAGGCCGCTATTATAACACTGAATTTTGCCGAAAAAACAAAGGGAAAAGCAGCGACCGGTCAAGGAGATAGGCGGTCCACGGACAAGTTGTTCTGGCGATAGAGGAGAATTTATGTCGTGGCTTGCTGGCGATCCGTCAGCGCGGCTACCTTTACCGGTATGGAAATGGTAAATTCCGAGCCCTTGCCATGCTCGGTTTTCAGCGTTATTTCGCCGCCCATCAACCGGCAATAACCACGACTTTTCGCCAGCCCCAGTCCCAGGCCGTCAAAGCGCCGGGTGGTGGAATCATCGCCCTGTACAAACACACTGAAAATGCTTTCCTGTTGGTCGAGGGAAATACCGATACCATTGTCCGCGACGCGGAAAGTCAACATTATCCCCTCCAGCAAAGGATTATCCTCAACGGTGACCGTAATCACACCTTCATTGGTATATTTACAGGCGTTGTCGATGACACGTTCCAGTGCCTCGCGTAAACGTGCCCGGTCGGCTTCCACCATATCCACCGTTAACCTGTTATGGGTTTCAAGTTTATTGCCGTTGCCGCAGGCGGCCGGCTGTAATTTCGTCAACACCTCAGCAATTAACTCCGCGACACTAAAACGGGACACGTTAAGTTGCGCGGTACCATTTTCAAGCCTGGTTAAATCCAGCAAATCTGTAATGATACTCAAAAGATGCAAAGCCGAGATGCGAATTTTCTCCATATCGTCAATGCTAATGTCACCGTTATCATCCTTGAGATCATCAAGTATGAGGTCCGTGTATCCGAGTATGGCGTTTAACGGCGTACGCAGCTCGTGGCTTACCTTGGACAGAAAGACACTCTTTGCCTCGCTGGCCGCCAATGCCTGGTCCCGCATAACAACCAGGTCAGCGGTTCGGGCGTGGACGATATCCAGTAATTCACGTTGATGTATTTCCAGTTGGTCCTGGGCATGGCGCAGCTTTTGATTTGTTAGCCGTAACCACACCGTTAAAATCGTCAACAGTACCAGGGCAACCGCCGCGATGGTCAAGGGCAACCAGTACCGTTGCAATAACTGCTGCCAGCTAACTTTATCAAGTCCCGCGTAGGGTCCCACGCGAAGGTCACGCATCAGTTCATGAACCGGCTGATAGTCCACCGGAATTGTCCAGCCCATAATCCCGGCCGCTTTTGCCGCTTCACTATCCGTTGGCATGCGCAGCAAGGCACTGGCAACGCGTTCAGACAATTCCCGCGAGGTATGCTTGAGGCGGGCAAATGGCCAAACGGGGTACAGGGGCGTGCTGTGCAATACGTTATAGGAAGGATGCCGCCTTGGTTGCAGAACCTTAAAGTGGTCGATGTCAACTTTACCTTCACGGTCCATTTGTTCCAGGGTTTCACTGCGAACAGTACCCACATCAGCCTTGCCTAGCTCCACGGCATAGACAACGTTGTCCTGCGGAAACCCGCTGAATTCCAGGCTGGCCAGATCTTCAAAGGGATTGACGTCGTGGTTGAGCATTTCACGCCATGCCATCTGGAAACCGCCAAAGGCCGTGCGTGATACCGCCATAAATCGTTTGTCCTTGATGTCCGCTATGGTTTTTATGTCATCGCGGTCTGCCCGGGTAAATAGCACGGCACCAAACAAGGTTGACGGGTTTCCACCGATGTTGTTTTTAACGGTCGCAATACGCGAGACGCCGTAAAAAACTTCAAGTTCGACATATTGTCCGGTATTGGTGAGCACGAAGTCGACGGCCTCGTTTTCCACCGCGCGCCGCAACTGCTCGAGGTCCATGGGCTCCAATACAAAATAGCTTTCATGAAGTTGTTCATTGAGATAGTTAGCCGTAGCCTGCCATCGATCCATGGCGTTTTCCTCGCCTCGAAATGCAAGCACGCCCAGTTTGTAAGTGGGAAGCACCGACCCATAACTAATATTAGCGAATAATATAAGTATCAGATAAACGAAAATATAACGGGAACGGTCAATCATGTCAGAAACAAATTTGTAACCATAAACAACTAAATCGGCTATAGCGGAAAAAGTTCAAGGAGAATACCACGGTTTTCAAAATGAACCGAGGTACTGGAAAACCAGCTTACCGGTAACTACATGATGGATAAGATAGTTATGATGGATAAGATGGTTATGACAGAAAAGAAAGTTACATCAACTGCCGCCAACCACAGGGATAATGAGGGTATGACCAGCCTTAATGGTGTCGCCACGTAAACCGTTGGCCGTTTTCAGGCGATGTGTACTGACGCGGTATTGACGCGCAATACTGCTAAGGGTGTCGCCATCAACAACGTGGTGACGGCGTTTACGATGCATTGCAAGCTGAGAACCTGCCGGAGGATTGGTAAGCAGATAAGAACGAATGCCGCGCAACAGGGCTGAAGCAACGCGCTGCTGATGACGTTTGCTACGCAGCAACGATTCTTCCTTGCGGTTGGATATAAATCCCGTTTCCACCAGGATAGAGGGAACGTCCGGTGATTTCAGAACCACGAAACCGGCATGTTCCACCTGTGCCTTATGAACACTGCCAATGCGCTTGAGTTCACCAAGCACTTTATCGCCCACGTTTATGCTATCCGCTAATGTCGCATTTTGCGACAGGTCCAGCAGCACCGACGCCAACACATCATCCTTGTCATCAAGGCTCACACCACCAATGAGATCCGAATTGTTTTCCGACGCTGCCAGCCAACGCGCCGCCTCGCTACTGGCGCCTTTTTGCGACAACACGTAAACCGAACTGCCCTTTGCTCTACCGTTGTGAAAGGCATCAGCGTGAATGGATACAAACAAATCCGCTTTCTGGCGGCGTGCCTTGCGGATACGGCCGCGCAAGCTGATGTAGTAATCGCCGTCACGGATCAATACCGGTTTAATGCCCTCCTGTTTCTGCAACATGGCAAAAAGTTTACGGGCTATGGCAAGGACCACGTCCTTTTCCTGGGTGCCGCGTCGGCCAATGGCGCCGGGGTCTTCACCACCGTGCCCTGCATCCAGTGCCACCACGACTTCCCGTCCTTGCCGCGGCAAGATGGCAGGTGCCGTTGGTTGCCGGGATTCCGGCTCTGGCATGACGTGGGATATCCCGTTGATCTGTTCCAGATCGATCACCAGCCGGTGTCCATAGCGAGAAGTGGGATTCAGTAGAAAAGCGTTGGGCACCACCGCGGACTTCATGTCCAGCACGATACGCAAATCGTTATCGTTGTGTGTTGC
>JASFMT010000223.1:0-6262 GCA_050117455.1 Gammaproteobacteria bacterium
GCAACTGTAATTAGCAGCGAATCCGTATTTTGGTTAAAAATTACCCTGTCAGAAAGTTTTACACTTTAACAAAGCAATTCTCCCGAAAGCCTGCTAACGAAAAAGAACGGCTATTACAATTGTTAAAAGTGAGGCGATGGATCGCGCAGGGTTGGAGTATCTTAACGCCAGTTGCAGTTGATCTATCTTGAACGAGTTCGGCGCAGTTATGAGCCGTAGAAATTCAACTGAACCAGTCAATGGGATACATCGTCAGAGAAAACAGGTTATGAACAAGCAATCAGTTATAGCAGTTTATCTGGGTGATGCACTGGCCCGCTACGGGTTCGGTGACGGTCATCCTTTTGGTGCCGACAGGCAGGGCGCGTTTGTTGAGGAATTGATGCGCCGCGGATTAGACACGCAGGTCGATATTCGCTTGCCGGCGAAAGCCACAGATGAACAACTTCTTTACTTCCATACACCCGATTATCTGGACCGCGTCAAACAACAATCCATCACCGGTGAGGGTTATCTCGATTGCGGGGATACCCCCGCGTTCAAAGGTGTCTATGAGGCGGCGGCAACCGTGGTTGGTACAACACTGGCAGCGGTCGATGCTGTTGTGAGCGAAGAGTGCAGGCAGGCGTTTATCCCTATCGCGGGGCTTCACCACGGAAGGCGGGACAGCGCCGCCGGGTTTTGTGTGTTTAACGATTGCGGAGTTGCCATTGAAGCGTTGCGCAACATATATGGCATCCAAAAGGTAGCCTACGTCGATATCGATGCCCACCACGGTGACGGGGTATTTTACGCGTTTGAATCCGATCCGAATCTTGTCTATGTGGATTTTCACGAAGACGGCAACTATCTCTATCCGGGTACAGGCTCGGCAACAGAAACGGGAACGGATATTGCCAAAGGTACAAAGCGCAATGTTCCCATGCCACCGGGGGCCAGTGACGGATTGTTTATGAAATACTGGGATGAAGCCGAATCGTTTCTGGAGCAGGCTAAACCGGATTTTATTTTGTTGCAATGCGGGGCGGACAGCATAGCGGGTGATCCTATCACGCATCTGGCTTATTCCCCTGCTGTCCACGCTCATGTGACAACACGGTTATGTAAAATGGCGAACCGCATCTGTAATGGAAACCTGGTGGTGATGGGCGGCGGTGGTTACAATCGTGAAAATCTCGCCAAAGCCTGGTGTGCTGTGGTTAATGCACTAAGCACGGCGAGTGGAGAGTAATCTATTAAAAATTTTTTTCGCCGCTTATAGTTGTAAATGTTATTGAAGCTTCTCCGTAATATTTAAAACAGATTGTCCCACTGACCTGAATAATTCCTGCAGTAAACAGAAACCCTCTCCTCAACAGCACTATAGTTCGTGTTGAGTATGTTAATCACGAGAAGCCACAGAGTGTATCGAAATTACTGAAAATATTTGTTAATTCCGGAAATCGAATAATTCGTTCATGATTCCGTAATAAAACTAACTTATCGTAGGGAAAAATTTGTGGCATTGTCCACAAAGATTGTAGTAACGTGACTACATTGTGGTGGTTGCGTTACGTAAGAGCGGTGGTTGCGGATGCGATGGTCGTCAGGTAAATTGAATGGTGATCCACATAGTGGATTTCCGTTATCAATTTCCTTTTAAGAACAAAAAAGATTTATTGGGTTTTGAATTAATACCTCTTTTTATTTTCCCCGCTTTAACAATTTTACTTTTCCATGGTCAGCCCAGGGATCGCGCTGATGGTGTTCTTTAACCTGAATTACACATCAGAGAGGAGGTTCACTGATGAAATTAATAAATCCATGCCGTATAAAAACAATCGGTAAGGCCATGAGTTCGTTGCTGGCTATGTCAGTAATGAGTATGGGGTTGGCCAATGCGGCTAACATGACAATTATCCAGGTGTCTGATTTGCACGGCAACCTGGTGCCTCACGCCGGTATCATCGAGGAATGGGATCCGGTTAGCGGCACTGTCACCGAGCGTGTGGTGACGCAAGGCGGTGGTATTACTAAAGTCGCAACCGTCGTTAACGACATTCGTGCCACCAGCGATGCGAGCGTTACCCTTGGGGTTGGTGACTCGTTACACGGCAGCGCTGAAGTATTATTTACCATGGGCGACGCCATCATGCCCGCGTTCAACGCGCTGGGCCTGGATGCATATACACCCGGAAACTGGGAATTTGCCTATGGTCCGGCAGTGTTCCGAAATCGCTTTTCAAAGATTTGTAAAGCCAATGCCAACTGGCAGTTTCCCGGCCCCGGTGGAAATCCCGGCCCCGGTACGCCTGGCGTGTTGTGTCCGGTAATTCCGCCCAACGCGCGGATCATGACTGATTCCGACGGCCAGACGGGTGTAGTACAGGCCAACTTCGATACCCTGGCGGTTAATCTCTATAACGGGGGCCCTTATCCGCTACAGGCACCTTTCTTCAACAAACGTACACTGGATCCTTATAAGATCATCGAGCGCAACGGCGTGAAAATGGCGATTGTCGGCATTACCGCGGCCATTATTCCGCAACAGCCACCGGTATTTGGCCGGACATTTCGGTTTACCCAGGGCGTTGAAGAGTTGCCGGGAATCATCAGTGAAATCAAAGACCAGGGCGTCGAAATTATTGTGGTTCAGTCCGAGCTGGGATTGCCCCAAAACGTGCAGATTGGTCGTGAGTTTCCCGATGTTGATGTGGTGCTTTCCGCTCACTCACACGAGTTAACCATCGGCGCTTTGCTGGCGGACGCTGACGGTGTCGAAATGGCGGTGCCAGGTGCGGAATTGACCGCAAACCAACTGGCCCGCCTGCAAAAAGGTGCCGCTGTTATTGTTGAAGCCGGCGAAGACCTGTATGTCGGCCGCCTGGATCTAAAAATCACCGATAACAAGGTCCAGAACTTTACCTGGAATGCGGTTCCCGTGGACGATTCCGTGCCGGAAGACGAATACGTGGCCAGCCTGGTTTACGATCAGGAAAAATATTTTGTCGATGGTCCGGATTTCAAACCACACAGCTTTCTGCCGTTTGCTTTCTGTAATGGCTACGCCCCGGGTAAATTTGATCCCGTGGAGCGTTGCGGGGGTAACGTTGAAACCCGCGACGTGGCACGGGGCCTGCGGTTAACGGATTCCCTGGACCTGATTGTTGGGGAGACTGAAGTCCTGCTACACCGCCATGAGGCGCTGGAAGGCACCATGAATAACGTCATTGCCGACGCCTTCCGTCACGTTTTGGCGGATAGCGCCAAAGCAGCCGGTCCGGCATCGTGGGCAAATCTCGATGTGCTGTCCATGACGAACGGCTTTCGCTTTGATACACCGGTGTTACCGGCCGATATGATTCCCGAAGGGGCTGAGTTCGGTGATGGCCGTATGCCCGGCGAGATGACCCAGCGTGATCTTTGGGGTTATTTCCCCGTTGCAGCGGCCCTGGTGGCATCTGACTACAGTGGCGTGACTATCCAGGAAAACCTGAATAACATTCTCGCCAACGTATTTTCACCTAATCCGTACATCCAGCGTGGCGGGTGGTATCTGGGCCTGTCCAGCAACATGACCCAGAAAGTCGATGTGGTGCGGCTGCCGGGTAGTACGTCCGGCTCACGCATAATTGAGACCCGCGTCGGTGGTGAATTAATGGACCCCAGCAAGCGCTACATCATCGCGTCCTGCTACGGGCACACGTTCCCCATTGGCCGTTCCTGCCGCGCCGAGGGCGGTACGAACATGTTGTTTGCAAACCTGAACAATGGCGACGACTACACCAGCGGATTCAATTTCATACCGCCTTTGGCCACTGAAGGGCTGATCGATAACCATCCTGGCCGTGGCGGTGTTGCAGCTCGCGCCGCACCCGACAATTACCTGCATCCTGTACACGCTTTGCGCCTGTATATGGATTATATTGGCACGATTACCGAGGCAGAATACGGCCACGGAGCCGGTCACCGCGTTGAGCACGTGAATGCGTTCAAAGTGGTCAATGGTGCCTACGAGGTGTCTCCATTGCCGGAATCCAACCTCCCGGGCATTGTTCAGCCCATCGACGGGGTGGGACCGGGCTTTCTGGAGCGCGGGGTGATCGTGAAGTAAACAAAGGGACAATTGTCCCTAACTGGAAACCTCGGGTTTTAATACCCTTATAAAAAAAAGGTTTCTGGTTCGGAAGCATTCAAACGGTCGTCTGGTTACCAGGCGGCCGTTTTTTTTGCGTGTTTATAACGCGTAAATAAAACGTCGCTTGCAAACAATATCTTACAACTGGTTTCTCGATTCTATTTGATTAATCAGATGTAAATGCGGTCGCTGGAGCCCGCTCCTTTGCTGCCAGGCGGTCGCAAAACTTTTTTCCAGTTGTGAGAATATCGGTGGATTTCTGACGGTCTAAGGATGTATGCTTTTTAATCAAATCGATCAAGAATTAATCGATTTATTATCAGTAACAATTGCTGTTGTCAGAAACGGAAACACGCATTAAGCTATCTATAACACATTCGGCAGTGCAGATAGAACAAAAAATGACCAATCTGCTACCAGGAATTGCGTTCATCAGGCGATCGTCACTTTGAATGGATACGATGTGAGAATGTTAAAGGTTTAAAGCACATCGTAAATGGTTTTTCGCTTTATAAAACTATGTTCAATGCATAAAAACTTATAAAGCGTCCTGCATACAGCGATGCAGTGTAAAAAAATGTAAACGACTGTCACTAAAAACGAACAACGAAGTAGCTGTGACAGTTGTTGATGATCGATGAAGGTTTGGGTGCTTCTTAATCTGTCATGGTTGGGAAGCAATTTGAACGGACATCCAGCAATGGATGTCCGTTTTTTTATGCGCAATGATATATAAACGTAACGAGGTAACTTTGACAAGCGATTATTGCCTGGGGACAGCTCAGTGAAGGGTGATATAACGTGTTTGTTTACCTTTGTCTGTTGCCGACAATGCAAAGCTGACGTTGATGATTTGTTGAAATGATAAAAAAGGGCATTAATGACAGGGTCTTGGAAGCGAAATGAATCTGTTAGTCAAACAAAACGTTGGCTAGCTGGTAATATGTAGGTCCTTCATTGGATAAATCGCTTTGATACAGTGCCACGCTATTTACATCCAGACTGGCGGAAAATGGCATGGATTCGATTTTGGTACGTTTGGGAAAGGTTTTCTTGCACCGGCCTAATGTAAGGTGTCCTTTGAATTGACGTGTTTCCGGTGCCAGGCCCGCGGCAATGGCGCTGTTTTCAAGGATTTCAGCAACATTAATCAACGCGTCATTATTTTCCGCAATGACCGCAACAACGCGGGGTTTTTTGAAATGGGGAAATAGTCGCGGTTCTTTGAACTTGACGGTAAAAGGCTCACATTGTTTTAATTTTTGTTCAACATCGTTATTAATCATATTGATGACGTCGTTGCTGATTTCACCGAGAAAACGTACGGTGAGATGCAAGTTTTCGGCATGTGCCCAGCGAACGTGTTCCGCCCAGGGATTTTGTTTTAGCTTATCGATGATTTGCAGCGCGGCATTTCGCACCTCGTCATTGAGTTCAATTGCGTAAAAGGCGCGAATCTTTTTGTCCATTGAAATCTAACAACCATATACATATATACAAATATAAACATACTACCTTAAACAACGCGGCGATGTATGTTTAAGTGCTGCTATCTGGCAATCTATCTTGGACTTAGTATAATTTCAAGCACTATTAATCCGATTCAATCGGGAGTTTTATTATGAGTATGCAATCAACCATTGAAAAAAAACTGGCGGATGCCACTGATGCAATGCACTTGGAAGTGATTAATGAAAGCAATAACCATAATGTACCACCGGGTTCAGAATCTCACTTTAAAGTCGTATTAGTATCCAACGAGTTTGAAGGGCAACCGTTAATCGCGCGTCACCGTACAATTAATAAGCTATTGGCGGATGAGTTAGGAAACGGCGTACACGCTTTGGCGTTACATACTTACACCGAATCTGAGTGGCGTGAACGGCATGGCGAAGCGCCTATGTCACCTCCTTGCCGCGGCGGGGCAAAGAACCCTTCGTGATTGCGACATTCACGACGCACACTTCATTATCGGGTCATGGGTTATGCATAACGGCACAACCAGTGATGTATTAACCGTTTCATTCTCTGCGCGCACTTAACGGCGAGATAAAGTAACCATTAACCATTGTTACTCGCCCACCCGTTCTGTTACTCGCTCAATTCCTTGATACGAGCGCAAGCATTGTCGATGGCGCTACGTGA
>JASFMT010000224.1:0-6261 GCA_050117455.1 Gammaproteobacteria bacterium
CATCGCAACGAGCCGTCGGGAACGCTGCACGGCCTCATGCGGCTGCGCAATTTCGTGCAGGACGACGCCCATATTTTCTGTACCGAGGATCAGATCCAGGAAGAAGTCTCGGCCTTTATCGATCTCCTGTACCAGGTGTACGACGATTTCGGGTTTAGCGACATCATCGTCAAGCTGTCCACCCGGCCGGAAAAACGGGTGGGCTCTGACGAAGTGTGGACCAAGGCCGAACATGCCCTCGAACAGGCGCTCAATGCCAAAAAGCTGGAGTGGGATCTGCAGCCAGGCGAGGGCGCCTTTTATGGCCCCAAAATTGAATTCTCCCTGCGGGACTGCCTGGACCGGGTGTGGCAATGCGGCACCATCCAGGTGGATTTTTCCATGCCGGGGCGGCTGGATGCCACTTATGTGGCCGAGGACAGTAGCAAGCAGGTACCGGTGATGCTCCACCGGGCGATTCTCGGCTCCATGGAGCGGTTTATCGGAATCCTCATCGAGCACCATGCCGGTGCGTTTCCGGTGTGGCTGGCGCCCTGGCAGGCGGTTGTCATGAGTATTACCGACCGCCAGTCGGATTATGTGCAGGAAATTGAAAAATCCTTGCGAAATAGGGGCCTGCGGGTCAAATCTGACTTGAGAAATGAGAAGATCGGCTTTAAAATTCGCGAGCACACCCTGCAAAAGGTTCCCTACCTGCTGGTAGTGGGTGACCGGGAACAGGAAAATCAAACGGTGGCTGTTCGGACTCGTGGCGGGAAGGATCTCGGCAGCATGTCGCTGTCGGCGGTTACAGAGGGTCTTCTTGCGGAAATCACGAGCCGGGGGCGCCAGACTATGGAGGATTAACATATCGCCGCTGATAAGAACGTTCGGATGAACGACAATATTACTGCACCTGAGGTGCGGCTCATTGGAGAAGATGGACAACAAATTGGCGTCACGCCCATCAAGGAAGCACTGGAGATGGCTAGCGATGCCGGATTAGATCTGGTTGAAATGGTTCCCAATGCCGACCCGCCGGTATGCCGCATCATGGACCACGGCAAATTTCTGTATGCAGAGAGCAAGAAAAAACACGCGGCAAAGAAGAAACAACAGCAGGTTCACGTTAAGGAAATCAAGTTTCGACCGGGAACTGAAAAAGGGGATTACGACGTTAAAATGCGTAATCTCAAACGGTTCCTGAAACACGGTGACCGGGTCAAGGTAACACTGCGATTTCGGGGCCGGGAAATGGCGCACCAGGAACTGGGCATGGATCTGTTAAAACGCGTCGAGCAAGACGTGGATGATCTGGGAACCGTCGAACAGTTTCCCAGGATGGAAGGGCGTGTATTAACGATGTTAGTTGCGCCGAAAAAGTAAGACCACATCATAAAAGCAAATGCGTACTACGGTGGGTTGAGCTTGGCAACTTGAATCCCCCGTCAATCAAAAGGTACGTGATGTACTTAAATAAGATGTGCTTAGACAAACTGTATTTTTATTCGAATGAATGATGAATGAAAGTGCACTTAAATAAATGTAATTTCCAGGAGTAAGGAAGATGCCGAAAATCAAAACCAATCGCGGCGCCGCCAAGCGGTTCCGCCGTTCAGCCTCTGGTGGCTTCAAACGCAACCAGTCCCACCGCCGTCATATTCTGACCAAAAAAAGCACCAAGCGGAAAAGACAACTTCGCACACCTTGCCAGGTGGCCGATGTGGATACCCGCATGATCAGTCGCATGTTACCCTACAAATAATTGAGACGAGGTTAGAACGATGGCAAGAGTAAAACGTGGTGTCACGGCGCGAGCCAGGCACAAGAAAGTTATTTCCAAAGCAAAAGGCTACTACGGGCGGCGTAAGAACGTCTTCCGCGTTGCAACCCAGGCCGTTACCAAGGCTGGACAATATGCGTATCGCGACCGTCGCCAGCGCAAACGCCAGTTCCGGGCGTTGTGGATTGCCCGTATAAACGCGGCTGCGCGCGAGCATGGTCTGTCTTACAGCCGATTTATCAGCGGGCTCAAAAAGGCATCTGTCGAGATCGACCGCAAGGTCCTGGCCGACATTGCCGTGTACGAAAAAGAGGCCTTTGCGAAATTGGCTGAACAAGCCAAAGCCAGTCTGGCAAGTTAAGCAGGTTAATCCAGTTTTCGAATTCAACGTCGTTAAACGTTAACTTGTATTGCAGAACGGTAAAAAAGGGGAGGCCTCCGGGTCAGTCCCCTTTTTTGTTTCAGGCGAACATTTCGTATGCACGGCGTTTACTAAAGGTGTAGGAGCCTGCCCTGCAGGCGATAAGTCCCATAGCCTGTAGCCTGGATGGAGCGTAACGGAATCCAGGCTACACGTCGCAGAACGCATGATTAGAAAACCAAAACGCTCACGGAGTTATTAAACAAGTGGCAGATGCACTGGAACAACTGGTCAAAGACGCCGAACAGGCTATAAACAGCGCGCCGGATCTCAAGGCACTGGATGAATTGCGTGTCGCCTATCTGGGCAAAAAGGGCGAAATCACCCAACGCATGCAGGGCCTGGGTAAGCTCGCGCCTGAACAGCGAAAAGAAGCCGGTAAACAGATCAATACCGCCAAGCAGGCTATTCAGGGTGCCATTGAAGCGCGCAAGGAAGCACTGGAAGCCGAAGCTTTGGACGCCAGGCTGGCGGCGGAAGCGGTGGATGTAACGCTACCCGGTCGGGGACAGACAGTGGGTGGCTTGCACCCGGTCACCATGACACTGCAGCGCATTGAAAAACTGTTTTCGCAACTGGGTTTCGAAGTGGCCGAAGGCCCGGAAATCGAGGACGACTATCACAACTTCGAAGCGCTGAATATTCCCGAATCTCATCCAGCACGTGCCATGCACGACACGTTTTACTTCGACGACCATACCGTGTTGCGCACCCATACCTCGCCGGTGCAGATCCGCGTGATGAAGGAAAAGCAACCGCCATTGCGGGTTATCGCACCGGGCCGTGTGTACCGTTGTGATTCCGACCTGACGCACACACCTATGTTTCACCAGGTGGAAGGATTGCTGGTGGACGAAGATGTGAGCTTTGCTCAGTTAAAAGGCATTCTTGACGAATTCCTGCGCCATTTTTTCGAGCGAGACCTGGCGGTGCGGTTTCGGCCGTCCTATTTCCCATTCACTGAGCCGTCCGCCGAAGCGGATATCCAGTGTGTGATGTGCAACGGCGAGGGATGCCGAGTGTGCAGTCACACCGGTTGGCTCGAGGTGTTGGGTTGCGGGATGGTACATCCCAACGTCTTTAAACACGTCGATGTGGACAGTGAAAAATATACCGGTTTTGCCTTTGGCATGGGCGTGGAACGCCTGGCGATGTTACGTTACGGCGTCAACGACCTGCGGTTGTTTTTCGAAAATGATTTGCGTTTTCTCGAGCAGTTTAAGTAGACCTGTCATTCATGCAGGAAAATAATGTGACAAATGCAACTGCAACCAGCCCGTGTTGGAGCGATAATTGCTTTTGTCAGGATTCTTTACAGTATCGTTTTGTAGCTAAAATTTAGGCATTTTGGCATCATTGATCAGCGCTATAATCTTGCTGCATTGCAGAGAACAGCAAAATTTATTCTGTAAAGTTAAAATGGTTGAAAAATTTTTATTTTTAAAATTATTTCGTCGCGCGGCGAATCATAATCATCTAAGATGTAGTCCTTATGAAATTCAGTGAGCACTGGCTACGCGAGTGGGTTAATCCACCGATAACAACACAACCATTGGCGGATCAACTGACCATGGCGGGACTGGAAGTCGAGGCCGTGGAACCGGTCGCGGCTACGCTAAAGTTCATCGTGGTCGGCGAAGTCACCGCCATGGAAAAACATCCCGATGCCGACAAACTGAAAGTCTGCACCGTCAATACCGGTCAGGGTAAATCCCTTCAGATTGTCTGTGGTGCCAGTAATGTTGCCGTCAACGGCAAGTATCCGGTTGCTCTGGTGGGGGCCGTGTTGCCCGGCGACTTCAAGATTAAAAAAGCCAAGTTACGTGGTGTGCCGTCAGAAGGCATGTTGTGTTCGGCAAAGGAACTGGGCATGGCGGAGCAGGCCGAGGGACTGATGACCTTGCCGACGGATGCACCGGTCGGCACCGCGATCAACGAATACCTGCAACTGGACGATGCCAGTATCGAACTAAGCCTGACCCCCAACCGCGGCGACTGTTTGAGTATTGCCGGCGTGGCGCGCGAGGTGGCTGTGCTGAATAAAGTGGATGTGACACCCGCCCATTCGGCACCGGTTGCACCGGCCATTGACGATACATTTCCTGTCGAGATTGCCGCAAAAGAAGAGTGTCCCCGTTACGTGGGCCGGGTCATCAAAAACATCAATCCCCGGGCGTCCACCCCCATCTGGATGCAGGAGCGGTTGCGCCGTAGCGGTCTGCGCAGTATCAGCCCCGTTGTGGATATTACGAATTATGTGTTGCTGGAACTTGGCCAGCCCATGCATGCCTTCGACCTGGAAAAACTCGACGGCGCCATTCATGTGCGATTGGCAAAGCAGGGAGAGGAGATTACCCTGTTGGACGGTCAGGCCCTGTCGCTGGATGAAGGCACGTTGGTTATTGCCGATAAGCGCGGCCCCGTGGCACTGGCGGGCATCATGGGTGGTGCAGATTCCGCGGTAGGTGATCAGACGCATCATATATTTCTGGAAAGCGCCTTTTTTTCGCCAGCGTGTATCGCCGGTCGCGCCCGGAGTTACGGTTTACATACCGATTCTTCCCACCGCTTTGAACGCGGTGTCGATCCAGCGCTGCAGGAATACGCCGTGGAGCGGGCAACGACATTGCTGCTGGATATTGTCGGCGGTGAGCCGGGGCCCGTGATTATCAAACATAACGATGACTATGTGCCTCAACGCCAGGCGGTTTTGTTACGCCATTCGCGGTTGCAAAAAGTACTGGGCATCGCCATTGACAAACAAGTCGTGGATGACATTTTATACCGGCTTGAGCTTGAGCATGTAGAACAGCAAAATGGCTGGACAGTAACACCGCCGAGCTTTCGCTTTGACATTGAGCGGGAAGAAGACCTGATCGAAGAAGTCGCACGGATCTATGGTTACGACAATATCCCGATAGCACATTCCCAGGCACCTGCAGTGATGGCACCCCAGCCGGAAGCCCGGCTGCCACTGGAGCGGTTGCAGGGCGTTCTTGTGGATCGAGGTTACCAGGAAGCCATTACCTACAGCTTCGTGGATCCCAAGATGCAGGAACTGCTGTTGGCCGGTGCCAGACCTATACAGCTGGCCAATCCCATTTCCGCGGACATGGCGGAGATGCGTACCACGTTGTGGTCGGGCCTGCTGAACGCGGTAGCCCATAACCTGAATCGCCAACAATCTATTGTAAAACTGTTCGAAACGGGTTTGCGGTTTCAGCAAACCGATTCGGCGCTCACTCAGGACTCGGTCATTGCCGGAGCAGTGACGGGTACCGCGATTCCCGTGCAGTGGGGCCAGGAAGCCCAAGAAATCGACTTTTTCGATATTAAAGCGGACGTGGAGGCGATTCTCGCATTGACAGGTAACCCGGGGAGATTTACGTTCGTAGCCCAAAAGCACCCGGTGTTGCACCCGGGGCAGTCAGCAAAAATTATCCGGGACATTCAATTAAATCAAAAACATGCCGACAATATGTCTGAAGAAAGTGAGGAGGAGATTGGATGGGTCGGAGCCCTGCATCCGGCAATCGCCACAAAGCTTGATCTGGTCCAACCAGTCTATCTGTTTGAACTAAAACTGGCCGCGGTTACGCAACGTGCCATTCCTCACTTTCAGGAAATACCGAAATTTCCGTCCATCAAGCGCGATCTGGCGATCGTGGTGGATGAAAATGTCACTGCCCAGGCGGTCAGCGATTGTATCCGCCGAGTATCAACAACTCTGCTGTCAAACTTAAAGCTTTTTGATGTTTATCGGGGCAAAGGCATTGATTCAGGTAGAAAAAGCTTAGCTTTTAGTCTAACCTTGCAGGATCATGGGCGAACTCTGACAGATCAGGACGTCGATGCTGCGATTGATACGATATTGTCCACCCTTAACCGGGAACTCGGTGCAACATTAAGAAACTAGGTGAGAGAAAAATATGGCCTTAACAAAAGCCGAAATGGCGGAAAAACTCTATGAAGAGCTTGGTCTGAACAAACGTGAAGCCAAGGAAATTGTCGAAGCCTTTTTCCACGAAATCAGTGAGGCACTGGAAAGTGGTCGTCAGGTAAAATTATCGGGCTTTGG
>JASFMT010000225.1:0-6253 GCA_050117455.1 Gammaproteobacteria bacterium
TGCCAGGCTTTTTACCAGGGCGGCTCAACTAAACCATCCTGACGCCCAATATGAACTGGGTCTTATGTACCGTGATGGAATCGGGGTCACCCCCGACAGGGAAAGAGCCAAATACTGGCTGGAGCAGGCCTCTAACAATGATGTTACTGCCGCGGAAATCGCATTGCAGGACATGGAACAGCCCGAACAAACGCCCGCTTTCGCCACGCCAGTGCCTGTCAATGATAAAAAGCCACCGGAGCAGCCTCTTGACAACGAGTTGATTGCCAGGAATTCCTCGCCCATTAACGCGTTTTTGGAACGCGCCCGCAACGGTAACGCACAGGCACAATATCGTGTGGGCCTGAAGTTTCTTTATGGCGAGAGTGGTGTTAGCCGTGACATTGGCCAGGCAATCAAGTGGCTGGAAACTTCTGCTCAAAACAATTATCTGGAAGCAAGTTTGAAGCTGGGCATGCTGTACTACAAAGGCATCGACGTGACACAGGACTACCCGTCGGCAGCAACCTGGATAGAACAAGCGGCGAATCAGGGGGACTCTGAAGCACAATACCTGCTCGGTAATTTTTATCGTGACGGGATTGGCGTGGAGAAAAACAGCACAACCGCCATCATGTGGTACCGCAAAGCCGCCAACCAGGGCCACCGCGAGGCTCGAAAACAGCTTGGGGGATGCCGCATCTGCTAACCATCAGCTTTGCTTAATAACAACAATTGAAAAAGGAACTGTTTGCCATGAAGTTTTATTCACGCCTTTTTATCGCTTTAATGATGTTTATACCGTATTCATGTGTCCATGCGTTCGAGTTCAGCGCGTTTGCGGATATCGTCTTTAAGTCAGGCGATGACGAGGAAAACAACTTTGCTCTGGGCGAAGCGGAGCTACTCACCGAACACAATTTGAGCGATAAAACATACGCGATACTCGATTTGTTATTTAAGGCTGAAGGCAGCGAAATTGAAACGGAAATCGAACGCTTGTCAATTAACCGCGTCGTCGATGATGCATTTGAAATTGGCGTTGGCCGTTACATGGAACCACTGGGTTTCTGGAATCATAATTTTTCCCACGGTTCCCTGGCTCAGCACACCATCTCCCGCCCCTATTTAATTAGCGCTGAGGAAGACCACAAAGGATTCCTGCCCACCCACCTGGTGGGACTGTTAATGCGCGGCGATCTGGGCAGCTGGACCTACCAGTTCGCCGTTGCCAATGGCGATGGTATTGATTCTACCAACCCTGCTGCCACCCCTTCCCCATCAGGATCCGCTACCGTTGAATCACTAAATAACGAATCACCGGGTGACGATGTCACATTGCTGATTCGAACAACGTACCTGGTGATGGATAGCCTGGAACTGGGATTAACTGCGAGCACCCATAACTTCATCGAAATTGGTAGCAACGGCCTGGTGGACAAAGGCGAGGTATTATTCGAACAATCCTTTGCTGCACTGGATTTTAACTTTAACCTGGAAACGTTTTATCTTTTTGGCGAATATTATTTTATGCA
The DNA here is from genome assembly GCA_050117455.1 of Gammaproteobacteria bacterium. Taxonomy (GTDB): domain Bacteria; phylum Pseudomonadota; class Gammaproteobacteria; order SZUA-152; family SZUA-152; genus JAKEGK01. The sequence goes on from JASFMT010000225.1 coordinate 1,515, forward strand.
GTTTGACGACAATCCTGACATGTCACCCATCACGGCCAACGCGGACACCTATGACGCATCTGTTTATTATATACAGGCCGGCTATCGAGCTACCGAAACTCTTACCCTTGTTACGCGCTATGAATCCCTGGATTTCGATGACGGCGCCACGATATTTGCCATACAGAACATTGTACCCCAGACCCACACAATTATAGGCTTTAACTACGCTCTGGAACCCAGCAACTCAATTCGATTTGAGGCAAAAGACATTGAACCTGATACCGGTGAGTCGGAAACCATCTACTCATTGCAATGGTTTTTCTATTTGCTTTAGCATCTCCCCGGCAGCCATCTGTTTATCATAATATGTTACGCATAAAAAAACCGCCCCGGCCTATGGCCGTTGAGGCGGTTTTTTTCATTCTATTACGATTACACTAACACATCGCGTATTAAATTCTTTGTAACGAGTAGCCCCGCAGTGTTTGCGCGAAGTTTTGCAGCACTTCAATACCGGTTTGTTCCGCTTCCGCACACCACTCCTGCAGTCTCGCCAGTCGTTTCGCCTGGTTATCACTGGAGCGGGCAACAATTTCCTTCAGCTTTTGTTTATACTGATATACCGTTTTCAATGCATGACTTTCGGCTAATGCTTCCTGCAATATTTCCATTGCGCGGCCGTCCGGTTTCAGGTCTTCCCGAATCATAAATCGCTTGGATCTCTTGTACACGTTTCGCAGATACACGCTGGCATTGTCGCATTCCTGGCGCACTACCGGCTTGATTACCTGCCGTCCATACAGGGCAATGACATGAACACGGTTTCGAATAACGGCCTTAACGGTATCGATATCGACCTTGGCTTTGGCGGTATCAAACGACGCTTTTGGCGACACGGTACGCACCTTTGACAGGCCCAGCAGTTGCAGGCAACGGATATAAAACCAGCCGATATCAAACTCCCACCATTTATAGGACAACCTGGCCGACGACGCATAGGCATGGTGATTATTATGAAATTCCTCGCCGCCGATAATTATACCTATAGGCATAATATTCCGGGCCGCGTCCCGGGTTTCGAAACTGCGGTATCCCCAGTAATGTCCGATGCCATTGATAATGCCCGCAGCCCAGAACGGAATCCAGATCATCTGGATCGCAAACACTGTGATGCCGATGACACCAAACAGCATTAAATCAATAATGGCCATCAATATGATACCCAAAAGGGGAAATCGGCTGTATACGTTATTCTCCAGCCAGTCATTGGGTGTGCCGTGACCGTAGTTACGCAACGTTTCTTCGTTCTCGGCTTCAGCACGATAGAGTTCAGCGCCACGCCATAATACCGTCTTGAGCCCCCTTGTTTGCGGACTATGAGGGTCTTCCGGTGTTTCGCACTTTGCATGATGTTTACGATGAATAGCGACCCATTGCTTGGTCACCATGCCGGTGGTGAGCCACAACCAGAAGCGGAAAAAATGGCTGACGACCGGATGCAACTCAACCGACCGATGCGCCTGGTGGCGATGCAAAAAGATCGTAACGCCGGCGATGGTAATATGCGTCATAACTAATAACGCCACTAATACTTCCCACCAGGAAAAATTTAAAAAGCCATCGAGCATGGAAATGTCCCCTTGTATACTTGTAATACTAAAAACTTGGTTTTAGCGATGAGCCACACAGGATTGATTGTTGGACAATGATTAATAAAGCTAACTATGACCCGGAAATGGAGAAACCGGAAATTTTATCTTTATCTTATTGTGTTATCGGATCGCCGCCGTAATATATTTAGCCAACATTGCAGCTATATGACGGTTATACCACATCCGACGCAACCAATACGTTGCAATATTCCATTTAGATTCAAAAGGTTACAAACGATATCTATTATATCTAATATTTGTGCTTTATGCGAGTCTTTAGAATGGTTAACAATACGACCTTATACTGTACACAAAGTTTCAGCTCCCTAGTATGATAGCCATCAGAATATCATACACAGGTGGTTGGTTTTTGGGTCCGAATTTTTGCGTATTCTTTTTACATTCATGCCAATACTTTCACAAACTCGTCTTCGATTAGCGTCGATCCTGGCAAGCACTCTTTTGTGTTGTGTCCTGTTGGCGAATTTTGTTAATGCAGCCGACAAAAAAGACCGCTACAAGATTGAAACCAAAAATATAAAACTGGGCATGTATCCGCGAACCCCGGCGCAAATGGCCGGCTTCTATGAAGGCCGGGGTTTTCCAAAGCGGGCGATCGACGAAACCACCAGACACTGCTTTATTACTGTCGGTATGCGCAATCTCAGCAAACGAAAAATCTGGCTGGATATTGACGCGTGGCGCTTTTACAACAAACATGGTGAAATTAAACGCACCACCCGCCAGCAGTGGGAACATACCTGGCAAAAACTTGACGTACCCATGGCCAGCCAATCGACTTTCAACTGGACCTTGCTACCGGAACAGCGTGACCTGCACCCCGATGAACCGGTGGGCGGGAACATTACGCTGCAGCCGGTGGATGAACCTTTCACTGTCGAGGCCACCTTTGCCACCGGTGAAGACAGGCAGGGTAAACCCCTGGTCATTCGACTGGAAAACGTTCGTTGCCTGAAGAACGGGGAGCAGTTGTCATGACCAAACGCGGCGCGAACGCTCTGTTCATTTTACTATTGTTGTATTCGATGTCTGTACTTGCTGAATCCACAGCACCAAAAGGCATCATCAAGCTCGATGGCCGTCCGGCGCCACCATTACAGCTCGAAGACATGGATGGCAATGCCTATGACCTGAAGGAATCCCGTGGCCGATGGGTTTTCGTACACTTCTGGGCAGCGTGGTGCGGTCCCTGTCGCCGGGAAATGCCCACCGTGCAACGTATGGCATCGTTATTGGAAGATCAGCCTGTCAACATTGTGCTGGTTAATACTGCGGAAACCGATGACACGGTGTTCAGCTTTCTGGGACTGGTCGCACCGGATATGACCACACTCATGGACCGGGACGGATTGGTCACCGAGCGCTGGCAACCCCGGGGGTTGCCAGCCAGTTTTTTTGTGAATCCCAAAGGTAACCTCGAATACATCGCCCTGGGCGGTAGAACCTGGGACGATCCCAGGTACCTCAACTTTATCAAACAGCTTATCCAGGGCAGCCAAGAACCCTGACGGAATGCTACAACATCCTTTCGTGTTTTGCGTTCAATAAAGCATTTGATTCGGTAGCCTCACCGGTGACGGGTTCATACTGGCGTTGATCACGTTGTCAAAGCTGGTTTCAAAATCAATACCCGTCGCAGCGCTATTGCCGTCGACAACAACGGTTCTGATGACGGTTGGCATAAGATACGCCCCGCATGCTTCCGCTGTCTCGCAAACCTGACCGTCATTGTCCATATCCGTACCGGCAATAACCTGGAAGGTACCCGCCGGGACATTGTCAAAGCGATAGTGGTAGGTTTCACCAATGAGTTGCGCCTCCACTTTATCAATCACGGATAGTGTCTCATTGTCTTTCAATACCACGTATTGATAACCACGGTTTTCAATAAAGTTTGCCACGTAGACCTGCATTAAGACGGGTATATTCACAATATTGGCATCGGTAGTAACGGTAATCGTTGCCGAATAGGTTTGCGTTTGTTGCGGCAGTATTGACCGGTCTACCTGTACCACGTAACGGCCCAGCCCGTTATTATCGACGCTCGCCGGTGACACGGTTAACCAGCCGGTTGCGTTATTTTCAATGCGCAACACACTGAGGTCGCCATCACCGCCGTTGCTAATCTCAACGTTTAAAATGCCGGTGTCAGCCCCAAAATTGAGCGCTGCCGGTTGCACCTCACCGACCGCAGGTAAAGGTTCAGGCGGCGTATCATTACCGTCACTGGCGGCGGAAACGGCACGTGCAGCATTGACAAGGCCATAACCAAATTGATCGTCCCTTCCCACACTACCAAGATCCGTAGTCAGTTCACCGCTGGCCAGTAGATTATCAAACTGTTGTGGCGTCAGATTCGGATTAACTGCTTTCATTAGTGCAACCACCCCGGCAACATGTGGCGCCGCCATCGACGTACCCTGGTAAAATACAAACCCGAAACGCAGATTGCCATCGACTGTACCGCCAACCGTACTCAGTACGCCATCTGAATAACCATCACCATTAACATCTGTCGAACTTCCGCCTGGCGCGGCAATATCAACAGTAGGACCGAAATTTGAGTACGATGCCAGGGTGTTATTAATCGTGGTAGCGCTAACAGAGACGACACCGTCAAGCGAGGCGGGATAATTAATACCACTGGAAGCTTCATTGCCGGCGGCGGCCACGACAATGACACCGGCTTCGCGCGCCAGCCGGTAAGCCTGCGGTGCTATCGTGGAATTGGCAGGACCGCCGAGACTGAGATTAATCACGTCGGCGACCTGTGCCGGCACCGTGTTGGAATCATTGGGCAAGCCGGCAGCATAGCGCACGGCTTGCTCGATGTCATAGTCGGTACCGCCAAAGCGGCCCAGGGCGCGTAAAGGCATAATCTTCGCGTCCCAGGCCACTCCAGCGACACCATTGAGATTGTCCGATGCGGCGGCAATAGTGCCACTCACATGGGTTCCATGAAAACTGCTGTTGCCATCAGGATTATCACCGACGTCATAGGGATCATCATCAATCCCGTCGCCGTCACCGGCGTTATCCGCGCTGCGGATAAAATCATAACCGACAACCAACTGGCCCTGTAGA
>JASFMT010000226.1:0-6251 GCA_050117455.1 Gammaproteobacteria bacterium
CGGGAAGTGTTGAAGAGACGGAGGGGAGGTCACCTGCCGACAGTTTCCGCGCCGCTGATGAGTTGCGCGACTTACCTGTGGACTTGTGCCAGCCGGGTAAATACCAGCCGCGTGTCGACATGCACCAGGAAAGTTTGCAGGATCTGGCCAACTCCATCAAAGCCCAGGGCGTATTGCAGCCCATCGTGGTGCGTGCTGTTGAGGGGGGTAAATACGAAATCGTTGCCGGTGAACGCCGCTGGCGCGCCGCCCAACTGGCGGAACTGCATAACATTCCCGCTGTTATTCGCGATGTGCCCGATGAAGCTGCTATTGCGATGGCGCTTATCGAAAACATCCAGCGTGAAAATCTCAATCCCATTGAAGAAGCCAATGCCCTGCATCGACTCATCGAAGAATTCGAGTTAACCCATCAACAGGCCGCCGATGCCGTGGGACGCTCACGGGCGGCGGTTAGCAATATGCTGCGCCTGCTGGCCCTGAATCCCGAAGTGCGCCAGTTGCTGGAAAATGGCGACCTGGAAATGGGGCACGCCCGCGCATTGCTAACCCTGACGGGTGAACATCAGACCAGGGCCGCCCGCGACGTCGTGGCCCGGGATCTTTCCGTGCGTGAAACCGAGCAATTGGTAAACAAGCTGCGGGAAGCTTCGCCCAAAAAGGCCAAATCCTCGGAAAAAGCCGTAGATCCCAACATTCAGCGTTTGCAGGAAGAGCTGGGTGAGAAGCTGGGCGCCAAGGTGGCATTGCAGCATGCCAATAGCAGCGGCAAGGGTAAACTGGTGGTTCACTATAACAGTCTGGACGAACTGGACGGCATTCTCGCCCACATAAAATAGTATGTCGCGTTTGATCTTGTCCGCCGGGACAAGATCAAACACTTACACCCTATATCTCCTTTATTACTTTAATTGCCATTTTGCCGGCTGCGGCGTCCTGTCCGCGCAGCTCGATAATGCGTTTTAACGACCGAAAGTAACCATCATTAGCTGCACAAATTTAATGCATATCGGGTTAAAAATCGGTTAAAGCCGGAAGCGTTTCCCCTCAAATAAGTCTGCAATTATGCACTGGTTTTTGCCTGTGCCTTACTTGCTGAATGATTGCGTGAAAGGTATACTTCGCCCCTAATTTTTGGATGCGGCTGCGATGAAAAAAGCCAAAAATCCGAGCCTGCTGCTCATCAGTGTTGGAACCATTCTAACCTCCATGATCGCGGCTGGGTTTTTGTTAGGGTATGGAGTTGACGTGCTTCTCGATACACGGCCTATCTTCCTGTTAATGTTTGGTCTTTTAGGATTTATCGGCGGCATTCTCAAAGCATATAAAATGCTGAGTGACCCGGAGCTGTATTGAAAGCAGCATTGAAAAAAATAGCTGAGCCCGAATTAGCCGCCAAGGCCCGATGGGTAATCAGCACACAGCTGATAATAAGTATCATCGTCGCGTTATTTTTTCTCATGAAGGGTGCTTGGGAGGCGGTGGCCGCTGTATACGGCGGATTCACAAGTCTCTGTATCACGATGCTGTTGCTATGGGGCGTCAAGCGGGCATCCGACGCTGCCAGAGAGAGTCCCGGCGCAAGCATGAAAATATTGTATGTCGGTGCGGTGCAACGGTTTTTGCTGGTACTGGGGTTGTTGGCATTAGGCATTGCGGTGTTAAAGCTAAACCCCATCGCGGTGTTTACCGGTTTTGCGCTGACACAGCTAAGTTACCTGGTAGGGTCACGGTTTAAAGACGCTTGACGACATCGACCAACCGGTAAAAAAAGGTCGTATAAAAAACAATAACAAATGGCATAAAAGAATAACGGTATTAAACGTAATCGAAAGCAACACAATAATAATCATTAAAACGAGCTATTAACCAAGCTACGTTCATGTAGTAGCAGAAGAAGTAACAACAAGAATTTTCGAACTATCCAAACTCGAGGGTTGAACATTGAGTCAAGCAGTTGAAACAGCAGAATCTTCCTCCGGTGGCGGCGGTACTGTTGAATATATTCAACACCATCTTACCAACCTGTGCGTTGGCCCTGACTGTGATCCCGTAACCCATAAAGCGGTCGGCTTTTGGGCATTCCATGTCGATACCATATTTTTTAGCGTGTTGTTGGGCGCATTGATGCTGTTCGTCAGTGCCCGTCTTGCCAGGCGCATGACCGACGGTGTGCCCGGCGGTTTTCAGAATTTCGTGGAATCCATTCTGGATTTTGTGCAAACCCAGGTTAAAGACAGCTTTCCCAATCCAACACCCATCATCGCACCCATGGCGCTCACCATCTTTGTCTGGGTATGGCTAATGAACTTCATGGACTTGATTCCCGTCGATTTATTGCCCTTGATCGCCGGTTGGGTAGGTATTCACTATCTGAAACCTGTACCCACCACCGATCTCAATACCACCTTTGCTTTATCCTTTACCGTATTCGGCTTGATCATCTTTTACAATCTTAAGGTGAAAGGCCCGGTGGGCTATCTCAAGATGTTTCTGTTTCACCCCTTCGGCAAATTTCTGGTGCCGGTTAACATTGTCATGACCGCCATCGAAGAACTGGCCAAGCCCTTAAGCCTGGGTTTGCGTTTGTTCGGAAACATGTTTGCCGGCGAGCTGGTGTTCCTGCTGATCGCCCTGTTGGGCGGTGCGGCTACGCTGGGTGTGGGCTTGTTAATCTGGTTTCCGTTGCAGGTGGTGCTGGACCTGGGATGGTTGTTGTTCCATATCCTGGTTATAACGCTGCAGGCGTTTATCTTTATGGTACTCACAATTGTTTATTTGAGCATGGCGCACACCGCGGATCACTAGTAACCCGATTTACAGCAACTAAGATACAGGTTTTTACGTTACAGAATTTAACAAGGCAAAAGAATTCACGTTATACCGGTTTATTAATTTAATTATTTTATATCTTTAAGGAGAGTAACAATGACACCAGATATGATTGCAACCATTTATGCCTATACCGCCGTCGGCGTCGGCGTAATCCTGGCGGCTGCAGGTTTGGGTTCAGCGATCGGTTGGGGTTTGATCTGTGCCAAGACCCTGGAAGGCATTGCGCGTCAGCCCGAAATGCGTCCGCAATTAATGACCAATATGTTTATCTTCGCCGGTTTGATGGAATCGTTTCCTTTTATCATCCTGGCCTTCGCAATGTGGTTCCTGTTCGCTAATCCGTTCATTGGCGCCATGCAGGCAGCAATCGGCGCTGCAGGTGGCTAAAACATCAAGTGGTATTCATGATCCGTTTGTTAAACACTTGTTTGATACGTGTTAAACGACGGGTATAGCCAAAAGGAGCGAACACAGTGAACATTACCGTAACACTCATCGCGCAAGTACTCGCTTTCCTGTTGCTGATCTGGTTTGTTAACAGGGTGATGTGGAAGCCGATGATGGGACTTATGGAGTCACGCCAGAAGCGCATTGCTGACGGACTGGCTGCCGCCGAACGCGGCAAGCAGGAACAGGCTGAAGCGGAAAAGCGCGTGGCGGAAATGCTCGAAGAGTCCAAACAAAAATCGGCGGATATCATTGCCCAGGCACAAAAACGCGCCAAGGAAATCGAAGAAGAAGCCAAAGACAGCGCCAGGGCGGAAGCCGAGCGCATTAAAACAGCGGCGGAAGCGGAAATCGAGCGCGAAGTTAACCAGGCACGGGAACATTTGCGGGCCCAGGTGGCCAGCATCGCTGTTGCCGGCGCCGAAAAAGTGCTTAAGCAACAAATTGACGCCAGTGCTCATGATAAATTATTGAGCGACCTGGCAGCGGAAATATAGAGGCGCGATCCCATGGCAGAAAAATCCACGATCGCCCGACCGTATGCCGAAGCGATCTTTGAACTGGCAAAAGAACAAAAACAACTGAAGCAGTGGTCCGATGTGCTGCAAACACTCGCGGTGCTGACTTCCAACGAAGACATGCAGGCGATGATCAGCAACACCAGCGTCACCAGGGAACAATTGGCAGATTTTATTCTGGAGTTGAGTGGCGGTGACTTTTCCGCGGAGGCGAAAAATCTCATCAAGGTACTGGCGGAAAACCGGCGGCTGACATTGATGGATGAGATCGCGGCGCAATATGAAGAGTTGCGCGCGGAAGAAGAAAAGACCATCGAAGCCGAAGTTGTCTCAGCGTTCGAAGTCAGTGCAGCACAGCAAAAACAAATCGCCGACAAGTTAAAAGCACGCCTGGGGCGTGAGGTTTCCTTGTCATGCCGTGTCGATCCATCCCTGCTGGGCGGCGCCGTCATTAAAGCCGGCGACCTTGTTATTGACGGATCCACATTAGGACAGATTCAAAAACTTTCCATAGAGCTGGCCCACTAATGCCAGGCTCACGAGGGGAAAAGCAATGCAATTAAATCCATCAGAAATCAGCGAGCTCATCAAAGAGCGAATCAAAAACTTCGAAGTCAAAACCGAAGCCAGTAACGAAGGTACGGTGGTCAGTGTTACCGACGGTATTGTGCGCATTCACGGTTTGTCTGACGTCATGTTGGGGGAGATGATCCAGTTTCCCGGCAACACTTACGGCATGGCGTTGAACCTGGAACGCGACTCGGTAGGCGCCGTGGTGCTGGGCGCTTACGAGCACATCACCGAAGGCGACAAGGTACAGTGTACCGGCCGTATACTCGAGGTGCCGGTGGGTGAAGCCCTGCTCGGCCGCGTCGTGGACTCCTTGGGTAATCCCATTGACGGTAAAGGCCCCGTCGATAGCAAAGAAACATCACCTATCGAAAAAGTAGCGCCGGGCGTTATTGCACGTCAATCCGTTAGCCAGCCGGTACAGACCGGTCTTAAGTCCGTTGACTCCATGGTGCCCATCGGCCGGGGTCAGCGCGAGTTGATTATCGGTGACCGCCAGACAGGTAAGACCGCCGTTGCCGTGGATGCCATCATTAACCAGAAAGGCACCGGCATTAAATGTGTTTACGTGGCGGTGGGCCAGAAAGCTTCCAGTGTCGCTAACGTCGTGCACAAGCTCGAAGAGCATGGCGCGATGGAACATACTATTGTGGTTGCCGCCACGGCGTCGGCTTCCGCAGCATTGCAATTTATTGCGCCCTATTCCGGCTGCTCCATGGGTGAGTACTTCCGTGACCGCGGCGAAGATGCGTTAATTATTTATGACGACCTGACCAAGCAGGCCTGGGCTTATCGCCAGGTATCCCTGTTGCTGCGTCGCCCGCCGGGCCGTGAAGCTTATCCCGGTGACGTTTTCTACCTGCACTCCCGTTTGTTGGAACGGGCGGCACGTATCAATCCCGATTACGTTGAGAAATTAACCAACGGTAAAGTGAAAGGTAAAACCGGCTCGTTGACGGCGTTGCCCATTATCGAAACCCAGGCCGGTGACGTATCCGCCTTCGTACCCACTAACGTGATTTCCATCACCGATGGCCAGATCTTCCTGGAAACGGACCTGTTTAATGCCGGTATTCGTCCGGCGATTAACGCCGGTCTTTCCGTATCCCGGGTAGGTGGCGCGGCACAGACCAAGGTTATCAAGAAGCTGGGTGGCGGTGTTCGCCTTGACCTGGCGCAGTATCGTGAACTGGCGGCGTTTGCCCAGTTCGCATCAGATCTTGACGAAGCGACCCGCAAGCAGATCGACCGCGGTCAGCGTGTTACCGAGCTGATGAAGCAGAAACAATATTCGCCGTTGACCATCGGCGAGATGGCGTTTTCATTGTACGCCGCCAACGAGGGTTATCTCGACGACGTTGAGTCTGACAAGATTGTTGATTTTGAAACGGCGTTGCATGCTTTTGCCAAGTCAAACTACACGGACCTGCTGAACAAGATCAACGAGACCGGCGACTACGATGATGAAATTGCCAACAGTCTCAAAGAAGCCATCGAAAAATTCAAATCCAGCAGCACCTGGTAAGGACTAAACCATGGCAGTCGGAAAAGAAATACGTACCAAGATCAAGAGCGTTAAAAACACGCAAAAGATCACCCGCGCCATGGAAATGGTGGCGGCCAGTAAAATGCGCAAGGCGCAGGACCGCATGGCGGCATCCCGTCCCTATGCGGATAAAATCCGCACCGTCATTTCCCACCTGGCGCATGCCCATCCCGAATACCAGCACAGTTTTATGCGCGATCGCGAGGTAAAACGCGTGGGCTACATTATCGTGTCCACCGACCGCGGCCTGTGCGGTGGCCTGAACAGTAACATGTTCCGGGCGCTGGTTCGCGAACTGCGGGAATGGAATGCCAAGGGCATTAAAATCGACCTTT
>JASFMT010000227.1:0-6250 GCA_050117455.1 Gammaproteobacteria bacterium
TGTACTTGGTTGTACTTGGCTGTACATAGGCATTCGTAACGTTCTTAATTTACCCTGGTGTTGCTCCAGGTCTGGAAATGATTTTATTTACTTGTAATAACTTTGCGTCTTAGCACCTTTGCGTTAAAAATATACGGCCTTTTTTTTACCACTGTGTTTAATATCCCGCCGCCCCCTTGAAGCGGGCTTTTTTGATGCCCGTCCAGCGTGAATTGCCATTATGCTGTTCTTTGGCATGCCGATCCGCCGCCTTTTGGGCCTGTTCCCGGGTGGCATAACATTCGCCGTACCAGCCTTCAAGACTGTGAAGGCTGTGGGTGCAAATGGCCTGGTAAGGCTTTTCCGGGGAGCAGACGGTGGATTCAGGGTGGTTGCCTAGCGCTGATGCCGTTAACGGTGATAATCCCAGCAGCGCAGCAAATACAATATTGATAATGTACCGTTCACGTTGTGTGGCAAAGTAGAATCTATAAAACACTATAACGGCTGAACCTCGAAATGTTTTTAAAATACGTTACAGATGCAACCGGCGCAGTTCCGGATCCGGTGCTGATTTTTCCCAACTGTCATTAAAATCCGAAAGCACCTGCCGGCAGCGGCCACGGTCATTGAAATTCACAATACCCTCATATCGATGCGCCTGTTTGCGAAACACCAGGCCTGTTTCATCGGCCACCAGGAAGGCTTCGGTAATATTTTTCAAATCCGTGTTTATTTTACGAATTTCAATATACGTACTGAGCTTCCGCGCCAATTCTATTAATCGATGTCCATGAGACACCACTTTACGCGAGTCTTCCAGCAATATCTGGATTGTCGCTCGCGTGCTGTTGATGGCGATCTGCCTAACCGCCTCGATAAACTCGGCATTGTCGTAAATCAACGGATCCAGATCGTAACTTTGAATATGCAAGGTGCGGTGGCATTGTTGCGCCAGCGCGTTAACAGCGCTGCGGTTATCGTCCATGGTGTCGAGATGGATGATTTTGTCCTGTTCGCCTAATTTGTATTCGGTGAAATCCATGGTTATTTGACCCCCTGATCGTCGGTTAGTTGGCAAATCCACTGGTTTCTATATCGAACAGTCATTATATAAGTGTAACGTAACCTCGTCACAATCCCAAAAATGTCCTGCCCAAAAATGTCCGGGAAATTGCTGCCTTTTTGCAGGCTAGGGCGTAATCGTTTTTTTCATGGTGACGTGGGGTATACCGGCGTCCATGAATTCCGCGCTGCACACCTCAAAACCATGCGCCTTATAAAAATCGACCGCGGCGATTTGCGCATGCAAAAAAACTTCCGGTAGTCCCTGGTGCCGGGCGATGTCCAGTAACTTGCCCAACAGCGCGCTACCGATACCCTGGTTGCGATAGGCTGGTAATACCGCCATGCGTCCAATATGTCCGTCAAACAACATGCGTCCCGTGCCAATGGCTTCACCATCGGTGGTTCGGGCAATGACCTGCCAGCAGTCACGGTCGTAACCGTCCCATTCCAGATCCGGCGGTACCAGCTGTTCGTTGATGAACACTTCGGTGCGGATACGGATTAAATCTTTTCGATCGTTAATCCAGGAAGTTTCGCTGATTTGATAGGGGCTGGTCATGGTGTGTGTTTGCCTGCCGCGAATTTAGGGTGCATCAAACGATAAATATCCTTCATTAAACAGTTTAGTGATGACATGGTGAGTACTGGATTGGCTCATCAAATCCAGAAGTGAGCGGCTTTGAATTCGCCGTTCATTACAAATCAATGGGGCGATGGGTTGTTCGTCTGCCGTCAGTTCAAACTCAATACCATTCACATAAAGAAAAGTCCTATCAGGTGGCAGCGTCATAAATGCAAATTTCACCGATTCCATTCGGTAAGCCACAGGAAGGTTCCGGCAGGCCTGCGCCAGGGTTTCCGGGGTGTAGCTGGTTTCCGGTACCAGGGTATCCAGTTCATGTTTGGGTTCGGTAATAAATTGCCCGAACCAGCGTTTAATGGTTTGCGGGTCGCGGGTGTAAGATTGAATAATATCGACAACGCGTTGCACGGCCTGTTCGGTGATTTCGCCGGTATTTTCCTGCAATGTGAGATCAGGATCCTGGTAACGGGGTATATGGAAGGGGTCGGCTACCGTGGCAAACCGGTCATCGGCGTATGCGGTAAACAGGTCGTAATGGCTCGGGGCGCGAAACCCAACGGACAGTGTCATACACTCGCCCACGGCAACACCGTGGTGGGCAACGCCCGGTGGCAGGTACAGCATATCGCCGGGTTCGAGTAGCCATTCCTGCTCTGGCTCAAACTCGCGCAATATGCGCAAATCGGTGCCCGGTAAAAAATCCGGCGCCTGTTTAGCATTTTGGTGGGTGACGGTTTGGGTGTTGATTTGCCAGCGCCGCTGACCTAATCCCTGCAATAGAAACACGTCATATTGATCCACGTGCGGACCCACGGATCCCTCGGGTGCGGCGTAACTTACCATGACGTCATCAATGCGCCAGCCGGGAACAAAATCAAATTGATCCAGTAACAGCGCCAATTCCGGAACATATTTGTTGCATTCCTGAACGAGCAGGGTCCAATAAGATTCCGGCAACTGTGCGAAATCGTCGTCATCGAAGGGACCATGCTGCAGGTGCCAGGGCAGTGCCCCATCCTTTTCCAGCACGATGCGCGATTCCACTTCCGGTTCGCAAGCGAGCCCAGCCAGCTCATCGGGTGATATGGGTGTGGTAAAGCCTGCAATGGCGTTTCGAATTAGCAGCGGTTTTTTTTGCCAATATTCCTGCAGGAACTTTTGCGGAGTAAGCCCACCCAGCAAATCGAGAGGTTCGTTGCTAATCACGGCGTGGATTTGGCGGCAGCTTCGATGGTTTTAAAGATCATTTTACTAACTTACAACAGTTTGGCGCCGAGGTCACTGGCCTGGCACAGCTGTTGAGAAGAAAAACTCAGACAAAAAAAAGCTGCATCGTTTTAAGGGGGGAAGATGCAGCTTTGAAAAAACAGGTACACAGCATGAGATAGCCTGGGAGAGACAGTCAGAGATTAGGCTGTGAACCCTGGTTAAAGTATCAGTGACGTCTCGTGGATCTGCAGTGATGGCTATCACATTTCAGTGACAGCGCCCTGGTAACAACGCAGGACATAAAAAAACGGGTGCCAAAAGGGGCACCCGTTCGAAGGGGAGGTGTGACCAATATCGGGGGGGTGATAGGTTGGTCACGTGAAACCAAATGCATCGTCTGTGCCATACGCCAATGCATTTAGGGACTTATGGTGTTTGTTGCAACGGATCGTCAAATAAGGCCTGGGTTGGGACGAGCTTCGCGGTATCGCCGTATATCGTTGGCTGATGGCGTAGCGGGTAGCGGTTATTTGACGTGATTTAAAAAGTATTAATAACCTATTGAGATTTATAAGAAAATAAAATGTCGTCATAAAAAAACGGGACACTTAACGTGTCCCGTCGACAAGGAGGGGAGGTGGACAAAAGAAGCACTTTGGCCACGGCTACGGTTTTGCATTCGATATGCCACATAAATTCAATGCCTGCATCGACAAACGGTTAGCCGCGATTTGTTCGATCTTTGATCAAATGACTTGGACAGATTTCTGTCACTGTTGCCGGGCTACGTCCAGTCACTGACGATATGTGTCAGCGGTTCGACATCGAAACGGGGGAGTAGCCTCTGAGTTGGTGAGAAAACAGGCAGATTTTCAAGTATGGTTTGGTTGATTAGGCACCTGGATGCACGAGACGTGATATCCGGACTTTCGTTGACAATGAGGCCGTCGTTTCAAAATGTTTATTGCCTTGTAATCACCAATGCGTTCGACAGGTCGCACTCGAAGCGCAATATTGCAGTGCCAAACGGGATTTGTTTTTCTTTTGTGCGCACGTTTAATTGACCATTGCCCACAACAATCTCATTGCGGACGATGCGGTATTGCGCGACACAACGGTTGTTGTCGACATAAAGGATTAATCCCCTGTCGCTAAACGTCGGGCTTTCATAAATTACCCCAAAGCCTTCGTGCTCCACGGTGACGGATTGATGGGCTGATAGAGGATTGCCGGGGGCGGCCAGTGCGGCGACAGGAGTCAATACAATCATCAATGCAGCGAGTACGTTTACTGCCAACGGGGATCGGTTCATGGCAATGGCTCCTTTTGCCGGTGTCGTGGTTACTTCATTTTTTGCATTGCTTTACCGCTTAACGGATGGCTTTCGCCTGGTGTTCTGCATTACCTGTATACGTATGGGGCGTGAGTGCCAGCAAGCGTTGCCTGGCATCGTCGGGAATATCCAGGGATTGAATAAACGCCTGAATACTTTCCCGGGTCATGGATTGGCCCCGTGTTAACTCCTTGAGTTTTTCGTAGGGTTTTTCAATACCGTAACGGCGCATCACCGTTTGAATGGGTTCGGCCAGCACTTCCCAGTTGTTATCGAGGTCTTCATTGAGGCGCTGGCTGTTGACTTCCAGTTTGCCCATGCCTTTTAACGTGGCTTTATAGGCGATGAGCGAATGGGCCATGCCGACACCCAGGTTACGCAACACGGTGGAGTCGGTAAGATCCCGTTGCCAGCGCGAGATGGGTAACTTCTGGCCAAGGTGGGAGAAAATACCGTTGGCGATACCCAGGTTGCCTTCGGAGTTTTCAAAATCAATGGGATTGACTTTATGGGGCATGGTCGATGAGCCCACTTCGCCGGCCACGGTTTTTTGCTTGAAATAACCCAGTGATATATAACTCCAAACATCGCGGTCAAAGTCGATCAGTATGGTGTTAAAGCGCGTTATCGCGTCAAAAAGCTCCGCAATATAATCATGAGGTTCAATCTGGGTGGTGTAGGGATTCCATTGCAGCCCTAAACCGGTGACAAACTTTTCCGCCAGCGACGGCCAGTCGATTTCCGGGTACGCCGATAAATGGGCGTTGTAGTTACCGACCGCGCCGTTGATCTTGCCGAGGATGACATTATTTTTAATCTGCTCGCATTGGCGCTGCAGGCGTGCGGCAACGTTGGCAAGTTCCTTACCCAACGTGGTGGGTGATGCCGGTTGGCCGTGGGTGCGGGACAACATGGATTGCGCCGCATGTTGTTGTGCCAGCGCGACAATGGCGTCGATCAGCTGCGTCATGACCGGCAGAACCACGTTGGCCCGCGCATCCTTCAACATCAAGGCATAGGCGAGGTTGTTAATGTCCTCGGACGTGCAGGCAAAATGTATAAATTCATTGATGGCATGTAGTTCTTTGTGGCCGGCGACTTTTTCTTTCAGGAAATATTCAATTGCCTTGACATCGTGGTTGGTGGTTTTCTCAATCTCCTTGACGCGTGCGGCATCGTCCAGTTTGAAATCGGAAATGATACGATCGAGAAATTTAATAGCGTCGCTGGACAGGGGAGGCACCTCGGCAATATCCTGTTCGCCCGCCAGCATTTTCAACCATTCAATTTCCACGATGATGCGGTTTTTAATGAGGCCATACTCGCTGAATACATTGCTGAGCTCCCGGGTCTGGCCGGCGTAACGGCCGTCGATGGGTGAAATGGCTAACAGGCTGTCTAATTCCATGGGTACTCCGATTGGTCGTCAGGTCGAATTCTTATTTTCTGTAACGGGCGTAGTGTCCTCGGTGCAAATCGCGATGATCTAACAGCGACAGTAATGTAACGCCGGTTATTTGATCGATTTTCCACAAAAAACAAGCAGGAATTGGTTGTTTTTGTTAGGTTTTGCGTCGCGAGGGGCCACTGGCTTCAGGTATAATATGCACCCTTGCATAATCGGTGGCTATTATAACCTATTGCGGGTACAGGCGTTTAGCCTTAGAGACTAAAATACCGCGATTGGCCGCATCTATTACGAATTGATTTTACGGGCGCAGCAGGCAATATTTTACCGGTTGCGTTGACTAAATTTATATAACCGTTTTGGTAGTTATTAAGAGTTGAGGCATTTGATGATAGAAGAATACAGAAAGCACGTCAGTGAGCGCGAAGCGGAAGGGTTGCCCCCGTTACCTCTGAATGAAAAACAGGTGGCGGAACTGGTCGAACTCCTGAAAAATCCACCGGCCGGTGAAGAGCAGTTTTTGCTGGATTTGCTCACCCATCGTGTACCGCCGGGCGTAGACCAGGCCGCTTACGTCAAGGCCGGCTTTCTGGCCGATGTCGCCAAAGGCAACACCGCCTGCCCGTTGATCGATGCCAGGCTCGCCACCGAACTGCTGGGCACCATGCTG
>JASFMT010000228.1:0-6230 GCA_050117455.1 Gammaproteobacteria bacterium
CTTCTCGAATCTATCCACATAGCAACATCAATCACGCTGGAACCACCTTAAATAGAATGACTTAGTGTATTGCACAAATCATTATAAATTTGTCACGTTTCATGACATAAGCTCCCTATCACCGGACTGTTATGAAGCACCCGGATAAACAAACAGTGGATGAACGCCTGTTATCGAAACAACCGCACTGGCATCATAAATACGGGGGTGCTTTCAATCCTGCTGGCTTGCACGGGAAAACAGGCTACGACAATAACCAGTAAATAACGGCCATCATCGCATCGCGATCAGTGTCGCCAATGGCAATGTTTACACGTGCCGTCGTGCATCGAGCAAAATAAAGTGGGAGTAGCCGGCAGAAATTATCAGGCAATCAACGTTCCGGCAGTAAATTCAGAATCCTGCGTATCACTGCCAGTTTCGCCAATAGAATACGCGGATCCGTGGGTTTGGTGAGATAGTCATCGCATCCGGCCTGATAACCTTTAACGAGATCGTCTATTGTGGCGTCCGAACTCATTAAAATGACCGGAAGCCATTTGTTTTTACGTGGTGCTTTTTTTAGCCGCGGTGTTAACGTTAATCCATCACCGTCCGGCAAATTGACATCCAGAATAACAATATCAGGTTGCGCATCCTTAAATTGTTGCAGGGCTTGCTTTACATTAGTTGCCGTGATGACTGAATACTTTTCACTGGCAAGTATGTCCTTCATTGTTGACACAAACTCAATTTTGTCATCAATCAACAATACCGAAGTCTTATCATCTGCCACAAAGCTTACCTCTAAAGACCAACCAATACTCAGCCACGTTATACATAAAAGCCCTTATTTTGTTTACACCTGTTTCTAGCAAACAATACACCAGCTTTTATATCTGACAAATTTTAAACAAAACCGTGACCAATAAAATTAAATGTTGCTTATGCAAATCTTAAGTTGCTTCACGTCAATTCTCGCAACGCTTCACTAGTGCATGATTTTAAAGCAGGTTACATCGAACAAGTGATTGTCTATTAACAATATTTTGAAGACTTGGGTAAAAATATTGTTACAATAGCGCAAACCGAACAATACGTAGTTACCATAAATTATTTGAGGATTTTATGAAGTTAATAACCAATACAATGATAGGGGTATGCCTGGGAATACTCGCGACAAACGCCTCCGCGCAACAAAATCCTGACGAAGCTGTAAAAACGAAAAAGATCGCGGCATGGACAGCCGACATCGGTGTGGGATATGTACGCACTACGGGAAATACAGAAACCGAATCTTTAAAAGGTGACGTCAAAGCGGTAAAAGAAAAAAACAAATGGCGACACAGCGTAAAGCTTGAAGCACTTAATACATCGGATAATGGACAAACAACCGCTGAACGCTACTTCCTCTCTGGCAAAACGGATTATAAATTTTCCGAGTTCGGCTATTGGTATGTCACCGCTTCTTACGAAGACGACCGGTTCAGCGGATATGATTACCGGATCAGCGAATCGGCCGGTTACGGCCGCAGGCTTGTGAGTCAACCGACCCTGACCATCGACGGGGAGATCGGACCCGGCGCCAAACAAAGTAAAACTGATGCCGGTGAAAATCAAGATGAATTCCTGGTAAGGCTGGCCGGCAACCTGCTATGGAAAATCAGCGACAACAGTGATTTCAGCGAGGAATTATTTACTGAAATCGGCGATGATGAAACGGTTACAAAATCCGTGACCGCGCTTACCGCCAATATTAACAGCAGCCTGGCAATGAAATTAAGTTACACCATCAAGCATACTTCAGAGGTACCACCGGACATTGAGAAAACGGACACCGAAACCGTTGTAACGATCGTCTACAAATACCGATAAAGGCAAGGCTGTGGGGACAAATAAATAAAAAGGATTAAGGATCAGGGGATGAGTTCCGCATAGAGATCGTGCTCGGTGGAATCAGTAATTTTGACGCGCAGCATTTCGCCGGGTGAAACCTCCAGCGGTTGTTCAATAATAACCACACCATCGACCTCGGGCGCATCATATTGACTACGGCCGATGGTTTCCTGCTCCGTCACCTCATCAACGATGATTGTTAATTCCTGTCCCCGCTTTTGCTGCAACCTGGCGCGGCTGATGTTTTCCTGAACCTGCATGAACAAATCCAGGCGATCCTGCTTAATATCTTCATCGACGGCATCGGGCAATTCATTGGCCCTGGCCCCTTCAATGGCTGAATATTTAAAACATCCTACCCGGTCCAGCTGTGCTTGCTCCAGAAATTCCAGCAGCATTTCAAAGTCACGCTCGGTCTCGCCGGGAAAACCCACGATGAATGTACTTCGAATGGCAATGTCCGGGCAAATGTCCCGCCAGCGGGCCAGCCTCTCCAGCACATTCTCACTGCTGGCGGGCCGTTTCATGGCTTTAAGAATCGCGGGACTGGCGTGTTGAAACGGAATATCAAGATAAGGCAATAGCCGTCCCTGCGCCATTAACGGAATGACATCATCGACATGGGGATAAGGATAAACATAATGCAGCCGCGTCCACACTTCCAGTTCACTGAGCATGGCAACCAGGTCCTGAAACCGGGTTTTTACCGGGCGGCCATTCCAGAATGCGGTTTTATATTTTAGATCAACGCCGTAGGCACTGGTGTCCTGGCTGATGACCAGCAATTCCTTAACACCCGCGTTTACCAGATTTTGAGCATCCTGTAATACATCATCCACGGGCCGGCTATCGAGATCACCGCGCAGGGCCGGAATAATGCAAAAACTACAGCGATGATTACAGCCTTCGGAAATTTTTAGATACGCGTAATGAGTGGGCGTCAGTTTAATGCCTTGCGGTGGTATCAGGCTGGTGTAAGGATCATGCTGCGGCGGCAAATGCTCATGCACAGCTGTCATCACTTCCTGCAGTGCATGGGGGCCGGTTACCGCCAGCACATCAGGGTGGTTCTGTTTAACGATGTCGCCTTTGGCGCCGAGACAACCGGTCACGATCACTTTGCCGTTTTCACTCAGCGCCTCACCGATAGTCTGCAATGATTCGTTGACGGCGGATTCTATAAACCCACAGGTATTGATCACTACCAGATCTGCATTATCGTAGTCGGCACTGATGTCGTAACCTTCGGCGCGCAGCTGGGTAATAATTTGTTCCGAATCCACCAATGCCTTGGGGCAACCTAAACTGACAAATCCAACCTTGTTCTGCATAACTTAATCTAGCGATGAATCAAATGAATAAATGGGTTAAATAATAAAGGCGAGCCAGTGTAATAGCTAATGGCAAGGATTGCGAACGGAAATTCTCCGTGCCAGCGATCGATTTAGTGGATGCTATCGGTTCCGTTTACCTCGCCGGCCAGGCAATCGTTGCAGCTTTTCGTAATATGCCGCTTCCATGGCAACGGAACCCGCGTTATTCAGATTCAATGCCGATAACAGAAAGTGTAACCGCTTATGGGCCGTATCGTATGCTTCGTTATCATCGGCAGGATCCAGCGCTTCCAGTAAATGTTGCAGGCTGACAATTTCCTTGCGCGCTTGCATTTCCGGTGGCAGGTAACCTGCGTTTTTCAGCAAACGGTACCCGGTGCGCAGGCTTTCCGGAATGTGGCTCTCGTCATCAAGCTGCAAAGGTTTCCCGGCGCCGGGTAAATCCTCAAACGCCCCTTTTCTTTCCGCCTCGGCAATGCGTTGTTCAGCCATTTTATCAATTAACCACATATCAATCGCTTCCCTTGTCATTGATCCTGCAGTCTTACAGGATCCACGGCAATTATCTTACATTTCATAACCTTACAAAACATATCTCAACAGGCTTCGATGTTTGGTATTGCTGAAGAAAGCCGTGATATTGAACCTGAATGATTCAAAATCAGGAGTAATTATGCTACAAAAGGACATAACCTGAAAATTCACAACGCACATACTATTTCCGCAAACAATCCGGATTTTCGTGCCAATAATCGATCCGTGATGTATTTTCCCCGACGTCAAACAACACTGTTAACTCACACCAGGCTGCAACGACGATGGATGGGCTTCATCGCCCTCGGGTTGATATCCCTTGCCCTTGCCATTAGCGCACAACCGGCGCGGGCGGGCGCCACCTGGATCGAAGGCTACGAGCGCGAAGACGGTACCTATGTGGAACCTCATTATCTTTTCCATTCCAATGGCAAGTTTTACAACCGCGAACGCATGTTGCGCCGGCAAAAAATCGAGGAGCTCAACTCACAGGACACCGACAGCCTCGACAGCATGCCGGAAAACGCCAAACTCAACGCCCTGGGGACCGGCTGGCAATGCGAACGGGGCTTTGTGGAAGTTGACAACCAGTGTATTGAGGTCCAGGTACCGGAAAACGCGCAGCTTAACCATGCGGGAGACGCCTGGGAGTGCGAAAGGGGTTACCAGCAACGAGGAAATGGATGTGTACAAATTCCGGTGCCGGAAAATGCGCGACTGAATTTTTACGGCAACAGCTGGGAATGTAATCGCGGTTATCGGCAGTCGGGCGATGAGTGTATCGAAGTCATTGTGCCGGAAAACGCCCGGCTAAACGAACTGGGCACCGGCTGGCGATGCAATTTCGGCTTCCGCCGTGACCAACAAAGCTGCAGCAAAATAGACATTCCCGACAATGCCAAACTGAATTTTTACGGCACCGGCTGGCAGTGCCGTACCGGTTATCTCAAACGCGGCAATGATTGTATTGCCATTGATATTCCGGATAACGCCCGGCTGAACTACCTCGGCAATGGCTGGGAATGCAAGGCAAATTTCTACAAACGTGGCGACGCCTGCTTGCCTAAACCCTGAATCGGTAACGATTTCCCGTTGGCTTTTTTGCGATAAAAGTCCTCAAGGCCTGATCAATTCCTGTCGCTACTGTTCAAACCACGGTTAACGAACGTTGACCTCTACCCAAAGTCTGTGTGCCGGTTACCGGCCACCCACATAACCCGTTGTGTTCCCATTAATTTGTTTTGGGGGAAATGTGATGAAAACACCTTGTCAAGACACCTATTTCCTCGACCCTGACCTGGCCTATCAAACCGCCCTGGCCCACAATACGGTCGTCCTGGAAACCGGCGAGAAACTGGAACAATTCTGCTATTACGACGGTGAGCCATTTAATTACGCACCCTCAAATCTAATTAATGTTCCAGCAGATGATTTTGTGAATTATTTCCAGGACCATCGTGAGCGCATGCCAAAATACATCGACTTCACAGCCGCCCGGCGGCGCCATAACGTGGAAAACCTCAAGCAACGTTACTACCGTTTGCTGTCAACCATCCAGCAGATGCGTAACAAATAATATTGACGTAGTGGAATATTGACGTAGTGGAATATTGATATAGTGGGGAGTTTATTCGTGACGCAAGGCGTCTACCGGATTCATCCGCGCTGCATTGCGCGCGGGGAAAAAGCCGGAAGCCATGCCCACGATTGCAGACACGGTTATGGCGAGCAGCGCCATGATCCAGGAAGGAAAAAACGCATAGCCGCTGAAAAATCCAATTAGCAACGTGGCAACAATTCCGATAAATAGTCCAATGCCGCCGCCTATGGTACTAACCGCCGTCGCTTCCATCAGAAACTGAAAACGAATATCGGAATACTGCGCACCTAATGCCTTGCGAATACCAATTTCCCGGGTTCGCTCAATCACCGAGGTACTCATGATGTTCATAATACCCATGCCACCTACAAACAACGCCAGCGCCGCAAATGACAACCCGGTCAGGCGCATTTTGTTGATGTAGTTATCCGCGTTATCAATCCAGCCCTGCATGTTTTCCGTTTTATAGCTAAAACGGCCACCATGGCGCCGCTCAAGGACGGACTTTATCTGTTCCATCGCCTCAACCGTCCCTTCCAGGGTATACGCTTCGCCAAGCATGGTATGAATATCTTTGGAGCCCAGGATATCCTGAAAATCGGTAAACGGTATCAGCACCCGCCAGTTGGGGTCATAGGAATCGGCATTCACCTGCTCGATAATATCCCGGCTTTTCGCTTTCAATAAACCAACAACCGTATACTTCTGATCAAAGTAACGAAATGTCCTGCCCACGGGATGATTACGCCCAAACATTTCTTCCGCGGCTTTGGGCGCCAGAATGGCGATGGGATGACTGCGCTCAATATCGTTGTTGGTAAAATTGCGGCCTGCTGCCAGCTGGTCATTGTTGATATTCAGATATTCAACGCCAACTCCTTCTACGT
>JASFMT010000229.1:0-6222 GCA_050117455.1 Gammaproteobacteria bacterium
CACCCATCGTGTACCGCCGGGCGTAGACCAGGCCGCTTACGTCAAGGCCGGCTTTCTGGCCGATGTCGCCAAAGGCAACACCGCCTGCCCGTTGATCGATGCCAGGCTCGCCACCGAACTGCTGGGAACCATGCTGGGCGGTTACAACGTTCAGCCGCTTATTGATCTGCTGGACGATGACGACCTGGCGCCCATTGCCACGCATGCCTTATCCAGTACCCTGTTAATCTTTGATGCCTACCACGATGTGGTGGAGAAAGCCGAAACCAACGAGTATGCCAAACAGGTAGTGGATGCCTGGTCTGATGGTGCCTGGTTCAAACACAAGGAACCCGTACCGCAAGAATTGAAAGTTATCGTATTAAAGGTCCCGGGCGAAACCAACACCGATGACCTGTCACCGGCCTCCGAGGCGTGGAGCCGGCCCGATATACCGCTGCATGCCAAGAGTATGCTGACCAGCAAAATGCCGGAAGCGCTGGAGACCATCGAGCAATTGCGCGACAAAGGTTATCCGTTGGCTTATGTCGGTGACGTGGTGGGCACCGGTTCATCACGTAAATCCGCGATCAACTCCATTTTGTGGCACATGGGCCGCGATGTACCTTATGTACCCAACAAGCGCCAGGGTGGCGTGGTACTAGGCGGCAAAATTGCGCCGATCTTCTTTAACACCGCGGAAGATTCCGGAGCATTGCCCATTGAATGCGATGTATCGCAAATGAATACCGGCGATGTCGTTACTATTAAGCTCTATGATGGCGTCATTGAAAACGACAAAGGCGAGCAAATCAGTTCCTTTAAGCTGACGCCTTCGACGCTGCCTGACGAAGTACGCGCCGGCGGCCGGATCCCATTGATTATTGGCCGTTCGTTAACGGACAGAACCCGCGAAGCGCTGGGCCTGGAGCCTTCCGATTTGTTTGCCCGGCCGGTGGCACCGGATGATACTGGCAAAGGGTTTACCCTGGCGCAAAAAATGGTGGGCCGGGCCTGTGGCGTACAAGGCATACGTCCGGGCACCTATTGTGAACCGCGCATGACAACCGTTGGTTCGCAGGATACCACGGGCGCCATGACCCGGGATGAACTCAAGGAAATTGCATGCCTGGGCTTTTCCGCTGATCTGGTCATGCAAAGCTTTTGTCACACCGCCGCCTATCCCAAACCCGTTGATATCAAACTGCAACATGAATTGCCTGAATTCATCCAGAATCGCGCTGGCGTATCGTTGCGCCCCGGCGATGGAGTGATCCATTCCTGGCTTAATCGTATGTTATTACCCGACACTGTTGGTACCGGCGGTGATTCCCATACCCGTTTTCCCATCGGTATCAGTTTTCCCGCAGGCTCGGGACTGGTGGCGTTTGCGGCGGCGCTGGGCGTGATGCCGCTGGATATGCCGGAATCGGTGTTAGTGCGCTTCAAGGGCGAAATGCAACCGGGCATTACCTTGCGTGATCTTGTTAACGCCGTGCCTTATGTGGCTATCCAGAAAGGTTTGTTGACCGTTGCCAAACAAAACAAACAGAATGTTTTTTCCGGCCGCGTTCTGGAAATCGAAGGCTTACCGGATCTTAAAGTGGAGCAGGCCTTTGAATTCTCCGATGCCTCCGCTGAGCGTTCCGCCGGGGGCTGTACAGTACGGCTCAACAAGGAACCGATTATTGAGTACCTGACTTCGAACGTTACCCTGTTAAAGTGGATGATCGCCATGGGTTACGGCGATGAGCGCACCTTGCAGCGGCGTATCAACGCCATGGAAGAATGGCTGGCCAATCCCACCTTGCTGGAGCCCGATCCCGATGCCGAGTACGCGGAGATTATTGAGATCGATCTCAATGACATTACTGAACCGTTACTGGCCTGTCCCAATGACCCGGACGATATCAAGCCGTTGTCGGAAGTGCAGGGCGATAACGTCGACGAAGTGTTTATCGGTTCGTGTATGACGAATATTGGCCACTACCGCGCGGCAGGCAAAGTTCTGGAACAGGTGCCGGGTAATCTGCCAACCAAGCTGTGGATTGCGCCGCCTACCAAAATGGATCAGCACCAGTTAACCGAAGAAGGCTATTACAGCATCTTTGGTAAAGTGGGCGCTCGCACGGAAATGCCCGGCTGTTCGTTGTGCATGGGTAACCAGGCGCGGGTTGCCGATGGTGCCACCGTGGTATCCACATCCACCCGTAACTTTCCCAACCGTATGGGCAAGGGCGCCAATGTGTATCTCGCCTCGGCGGAACTCTCGGCTGTTGCCGCCTGGTTAGGTCATATTCCAACGGTTGAAGAATATATGAATGCGGTGAAACACCTCGAGCCCATGGCGGCGGACGTGTATCGTTATCTGAACTTTAACGAGTTGCCGGATTACCAGGATATTGCCGATACCGTGGTGCCGGTGCAGATCACCGCCTGATGCCAAAGAAAAATTAAACGCAAAGACGCAATGTCGCAAAGGGTGGGAAATTGTTAATAGATAACGGAACGTGTTCCGGCTTTAATATATTTTATTAGCTCAAGGGCCGGCGAGGGAATTCCATCATTTCTACCACTTTGCGTCCTGGCGCCTTTGCGTTAAAGGTCGTCAGGTCTTAAGTGAGCCACATAATTTATGTGTGTAAAAAAAAGGGAGGCATTGCCTCCCTTTTTTTTATGATGTGGATACTACCTGAATAAAAATCAATGCAGGACGCGTGCAGTGGTTTCATCCAGTAGTTTCTGCGCTTGCGCCAGGATGGCCTTGCGGTTAAACAGCAGTTGCCAGCGGGTACCGCCGCATTGGCGCCATAACACAGCGGAGCGGATCGCCGCCAATAACAGTGCGCGGATCTTATTGGCGTTGCTGGGATTGGAGACGTGATTGTGTTCGCCGTTGACAATTATGCGCGGTTGTAAGGTGCTGATGGTTTGGGTGTAAAGATCGGCAAGACTGGCGATAACGTTTTCGTGGGTGGTGCCAAAGTGTTCCCGCTGCGATTCAGCTTTATCAATGCCAGCGGTGATGGCATCCAGCAGATCCTTGCGTTTCATGAGTTTGCGTTCCAGTACCATAACCCCAATGGCGTACTTGGTGATTTCAATATCTTTGGTGCGATCGGAGGATTCGGTGGGTTTGTTGGGGCCAAGCTGTGTTAGCAACGTGCGCGCGCCGAAGCTAATGTTGGTGACGTTATCGTAAACATCTTCCGGCGATTGACTGTCCAGGGTAAAAATACTGTTGATACTGGCTTCAAAGGATGCCTGATCACACATCCCGGTTCTGGCGACCTGTTGAACCATCCGCGTTGCCTGGAATATACCGCAAATGGCAATGACCCTGTCTCTTAAAGTATATTGCAACTAAGATCCTCCGTAGAATGATGGCTTTTTTAGCGCGCCATATTGCCTAATATAATGACTTATTGTTCGGAATTGAAGGCCCTGTCAATAATACCGCCCCCCAGGCATTCCTCGTCCTTATAAAAAACCACGGATTGGCCGGGTGTAACCGCACGTTGCGGCTGGTCAAAGCGCACGGTACAGGTTCGTTCCGAAAGATCAATAATAGTGCAGGCTTGATCAGGCTGGCGGTAACGGGTTTTTGCGTGGCAGCTAAACGGCAAATCGGCTGGCGAATCGGCAATCCAGTGCACATTGGTGGCATTCAGGGTATTGGTAAATAAGCGGGGATGGTCGTGTCCCTGTGCCACAACGAGAATATTATCGTCCAGGTTTTTATCGACCACGTACCAGGGCTGGCCATCACCGTGCTGTGAACCGCCGATGCCAAGTCCCTGCCGTTGACCCAGGGTGTAGTACATCAATCCATCATGTTGACCGATAGTCTCACCATCAACGGTTTGAATATCGCCGCGTTGCGCCGGCAGATATTGACTCAAGAAGGCTTTAAACTTCCTTTCGCCAATAAAACAGATACCGGTACTGTCTTTCTTGGCGAAATTGTCAAAGCCGGCTGCTTCGGCCAGTGACCGCACTTCGGGTTTGGTTAATGTACCCAACGGGAACACTGATTTACTCAACTGGTATTGATCCAGTTGATGTAAGAAATAGGTCTGGTCCTTGTTGTTATCGATTGCCTTGAGCAGGCGATACTTGTTGTCACGGTGCTCGCAACGGGCGTAATGACCGGTGGCGATATGGTCGGCGCCCAGTTCTGTGGCGTGCTCCAGAAAGGTTTTAAACTTGATTTCCTTGTTGCAAAGCACATCGGGATTCGGGGTGCGGCCTTTCTTGTATTCATCCAGGAAATACTGGAAAACTTTTTCCCAGTACTCGCCGGAAAAATTGCGGGTCAACAGCGCTATGTCCAATGCGGCTGCGACACGTTGGGCGTCTTCAAGATCTTCAGCGGCCGAACAATACTCGTCATCATCTTCTTCCCAGTTCTTCATGAAAATACCCTGCAGCGTGTAACCTTGCTGTTTCAGGCGCAGGGCGGCCACCGAGGAATCTACGCCACCGGACAGGCCGATAACGATATGTTCAGGTTTGCTGGCAGAGGCATTTTCAGTCATAGGGTTATAGTAACAGCTTAACGGGAGGCACCGGAATATTGCCGTTGTGGCCGCGTGGCGGTATGGAGTAGTGCCTTTGGATTTCTAACATCACGTCGTTGCGATAACGTTCTCAACAGTTGATCATCGTCGATAATTTGATAGTGCCCCGGTTCCAGTTCGCCCAAAGACCAGGGACCGATGCTCGTACGAATCAGCCGCAGCGTGGGAAAACCCACGGCAGCGCTCATGCGCCTTACCTGCCGGTTGCGGCCCTCCGTAATGGTTAGCGCGATCCAGCTGGTGGGTATGGACTTGCGTTCGCGAATCGGTGGCTGGCGTGGCCATAGGGGAGGTTCGTCGATAACGCTCGCTTTGGCCGGCTGTGTTATGCCGTCGTTTAGTTCGACACCTTGAGTCAATAGATCAACGGCATCCTGCGTGATCGCGCCTTCAACCTGTGCCCAGTACGTTTTGGGTAATTTGAAATGGGGATTGGCTATCCATTGTTGCAGTTTGCCATGATCGGTTAACAGCAACAGCCCTTCACTGTCGCGATCGAGGCGGCCGCAGGGGTAGATATCCTTGATCGGTATATAGTCGGCCAATGTGTCGCGGCCACTTTGATCGCGGAACTGGCTAAGAACATTGAACGGTTTATTGAATACAACAAGCATGATTCATTATTGCTATCTAGTGCAGTTCGACTATTCGTCCCGGGTTTCTAGCACCGCCGGCGTTTCACCGGTTAACGTGTGCAGGAAACTGACCACCGCATCGACCTGTTCATCGGTTAACGGCCTGTTGAACTGAGTTTTGGCCATGATTTTGACGGCTTCTTCGAGCGTTGCCGCAGACCCGTTATGAAAGTAGGGTGCCGTTAATGCGATGTTGCGCAACATCGGCACGCGCCACATGTATTTTTCGGTGGGATCGTTGGAAAACTCGTAACGTCCCAGGTCTTCAGTAAGATTGTAGCTTTTATCGTAGCGGCTGCCCCGAATGTTGGGGAACAACTCGTAAAAACCATCGCCAATGCCCATGGCAGGACCGGGCGCGGGGCCGGCGAGATTCACCCCAAAGTGGCACGCCAAACAACCATTATCATTGAATATCTGCATACCCTGTTGCGCCTTGGCGCTCATGGCATCCTTATCACCTTCGATATAACGGTCGAATGCGCTGTCAGGTGTCAACAGGGAGCGTTGGAAGCTGGCCAGTGCCCTGGCTACATTGTCCAGGGTGACGGCATGGGCGGAATTAAATGTGTTCATAAAGGACTTGACATAGTTACGGTCGCCACTGATGCGTTCTATAAGCTCAGCACCGTTGCGGTTGCCCATGATGTCGCGGTCCAGCAAATGGTCTTTGGCCTGTTCTTCAAGGGTTTTGGCGCGGCCGTCCCAGTACAATACCGTTTGTAGCCCAATGTTAAGTAATGTGGGTGGATTGCGTTTTGTTGTTTTGCCGGAAACACCGACTGCGTATTGTTGATTGTTGTCGCCGCCCGCCGCCAGGTTGTGACAATCGTTACAGGACAGTTGTCCGTTACTGGAGAGGCGTTTGTCAAAGAACAGTTTTTTGCCCAGCGCTATTTTTTGTTCCGTTAGCGGATTGCTATCGGGCACCAGGGGTTTTTGCGGTAGCGGCTGAAAATAGTCGAAAGCCACAGCGTTGGGCATCGCCGTCAGCCATAACATCAGCGACACTCCGATAAATCCGCTGG
>JASFMT010000230.1:0-6216 GCA_050117455.1 Gammaproteobacteria bacterium
GGTTGTGCGTTTATAAAACGCCCCAGCATACCTATGCGCAAGTGATCGAGCCCAATGGCTCCAAAGTGGTTGTTCAGGCATCAACGGTCGAAGCGGACATTAAAAAAGGCCTGAAACACACCGGTAATGTCGAAGCAGCGGTTGCCATTGGTAAAACCATTGCAGAGCGCGCCAAGGCATCCGGCATTGAAGCGGTAGCATTCGATCGTTCGGGATTCAAATATCATGGACGCATCAAAGCGTTGGCTGATGCCGCCCGTGAAAATGGCTTACAACTATAAGGTCTGAGTATATGAGTAAATTTGACGCAGCCGCCAATAGTGATGGTTTTATCGAAAAGCTGGTTACCATTAACCGCGTGGCCAAAGTTGTTAAAGGCGGCCGGATATTTGGTTTCGCCGCATTAACGGTAGTGGGTGATGGTAATGGCCGGGTCGGTTTTGGCCGCGGCAAGGCGCGAGAAGTCCCGGTTGCTGTTCAGAAAGCCATGGAAGATGCCCGTAAGAACATGAAGCCGGTCCCGGTAAAAGACGGCACCCTGCAATATGAGTTAACCGGCATACACGGTGCTGCCAAGGTAGTTATGTTACCGGCATCGGAAGGTACTGGCATTATCGCCGGTGGCCCTATGCGCGCAGTGTTTGAAGCGGTTGGGGTTCACGATGTGCTGGCCAAGTGTATTGGCAGCAACAATCCCATTAATGTCGTGCAGGCGACTTTTAAAGGTTTAACCGACATGACAACACCGGAAGCGGTTGCCGCCAAGCGTGGTAAAAGTGTCGAAGAAGTGGTCGGCTAATCAGGTTGATAGAAAATTATCGTTGAGAGTTTCGAAATGGCTGAAGCAGGAAAATTAAAAGTGACCTTGGTGCGTAGCCTGAACGGGCGCATCGAAAAACACCGGGCCTGTGTTGCAGGGTTGGGGCTGCGTCGTATGAATCACACGGTGACGGTACAAGATACGCCCGCCAACCGTGGCATGATCAACAAGGTTTCCTACCTGTTGAAGGTCGAGGAGGCATAACATGCGTATGAACACAATATCACCGGCCGCGGGATCGAAAAAGGCACCCAAACGTGTTGGGCGCGGAATCGGCTCCGGGCTGGGTAAAACCGGGGGCCGTGGCCACAAGGGTCAGAAGTCGCGTTCCGGCGGATTTACGAAAGTGGGTTTCGAGGGTGGTCAAATGCCCATCCAGCGGCGTTTGCCCAAAGTGGGTTTTGTTTCACCCAGGGCCAAATACCGCGCTGAAATTCGTCTCCATGAATTGGCGAAAGTCGAAGGCGATGTGGTGGATCTGCAAAGCCTGGCTGCTGCCAATATCATCAGCGGACAAATTAAAACTGCCAAGGTGATTGCATCCGGCGAGATTAACAAAGCCGTGACTGTCAAAGGGCTCGGTGTCACCAAAGGTGCACGCGCCGCCATCGAAGCCGCCGGCGGCAAAATCGAAGAGTAAAAGGATAGACCGTGTCTGCATCACGTGAATCAATCATGGCCGCCATGGGGTCGGGCAAACTGGTAGAGCTTAAACAGCGCCTACTGTTTGTGTTCCTGGCGCTGATCGTATTTCGCATCGGTTCTTTTATACCCGTTCCCGGTATAGACCCCGAGGCGCTGCGTGTTCTGTTTGATCAGCAGCGCGGCACGATTCTGGATATGTTTAATATGTTTTCCGGTGGCGCGCTGAGCCGGTTAACCATATTTGCGCTGGGCGTTATGCCTTATATATCCGCGTCCATTATTATGCAGTTGCTAACGGCGGTAATGCCAAAACTGGAGCAGCTGCGAAAAGAAGGTGAAGCGGGACGCCGCAAAATAACCCAGTATACCCGCTATGGTACGTTGGGTTTGGCGACGTTCCAGGCGATCGGGGTTTCCATTGCGCTGCAGTCGCAAAACGTGGGTGGTTTGAACGTGGTTCCCAATCCCGGTACCGGCTTTATCTTAACCGCAGTGGTAAGCCTGGTGACCGGCACCATGTTTTTGATGTGGCTCGGCGAACAGGTTACAGAGCGAGGTATCGGTAATGGTATATCGCTGATTATTTTCTCTGGTATCGTTGCTGGATTACCGTCGGCGATAGGCGGCACGTTGGAGCTGGCACGTATTGGTGAAATGAGTGCGTTCCTGGTGATCGGCATTTTGATTCTCGCGGTGGTGGTCACTGGTTTTGTCGTGTTTATGGAGCGCGGGCAGAGGCGCATTACCGTGAACTACGCCCGACGGCAGCAGGGCCGGAAAGTTTATGCGGCGCAGAAAACCCATCTGCCATTGAAGGTCAATATGGCTGGAGTCATTCCACCCATATTTGCCTCCAGTATTATTCTGTTCCCCGCTACGCTGGGTAGTTGGCTGGGTAGTACCGAAGGCATGGGCTGGCTCAAGGATATAGCATCCACCTTGTCGCCAGGGCAGCCCATCTACGTGGCCTGTTATGCGCTGGCTATCGTGTTTTTCTGTTTCTTTTACACAGCGTTGATTTTCAACCCGAAAGACACGGCGGACAACCTGAAACGGTCAGGCGCCTTTATTCCGGGGATTCGGCCTGGCGAGCAAACGGCCCAGTACATCGACACTGTTATGTCACGACTGACGCTGGTAGGAGCTGCATATATTACCGCGGTATGTTTACTGCCGGAATTTATGATTGTTTACTGGAACGTGCCCTTTTATTTTGGCGGCACGTCATTGCTGATCATTGTAGTGGTGGTGATGGACTTTATTGCCCAGGTGCAGTCCCATCTCATGTCACACCAGTATGAGGGTTTAATGAAAAAGGCCAATCTCAAGGGCTACGGTCGCAGCGGCTTGGTTCGATAATTAAATCGCAGAAAGCGATTAGATTGCTGAGGTTATCACTATGAAAGTACGAGCATCAGTTAAAAAGATATGCAGAAACTGCAAAGTCGTTAAGCGTAACGGCGTGGTCCGGGTTATTTGCACCGATCCCCGTCACAAGCAGCGGCAGGGCTAAACACGAGTCAAAACGCTCGTATTGATCTGTTTTTTTTAAGGATTTATAATGCCACGTTTGCCGTGGCCAGGTAGCTATTAAGGTTGTTTAGGAGATTATTCAATGGCGCGTATTGCCGGAATTAACATTCCCGTA
This sequence comes from Gammaproteobacteria bacterium, assembly GCA_050117455.1. GTDB lineage: Bacteria > Pseudomonadota > Gammaproteobacteria > SZUA-152 > SZUA-152 > JAKEGK01. The sequence goes on from JASFMT010000230.1 coordinate 3,114, forward strand.
CAGAAACACACCGTGATCGGTTTGCAATCCATTTATGGGATTGGTCCGACGCGCGCGCAGGCGATTTGCCAGGCCGCGAATGTTCCGCCGGAAACCAAAGTCCGTGACCTTACCGAACAGCAGCTGGACGCGGTGCGCTCAGAAGTCGGTAAACATTCGGTTGAAGGCGACCTGCGCCGGGAAATCTCCATGAACATCAAACGGCTCATGGATCTGGGCTGTTACCGCGGCATTCGTCACCGGCGCGGCTTACCGCTGCGCGGTCAACGCACTCGTACAAATGCTCGGACCCGTAAAGGTCCACGGCGCGCGGTAAAACGCTAGGGTAGGCAAACGTTAAGTTAGGCGAATGCGTCAGTCAGGCGCAGGCTAAACAAGGTTGAGACACAGGCAATTCAGGAATTTTTAATAGATCGGTATAGAGACAGGTAACCATTAATGGCAGCTCCACGCACAAAAAAACGCGTTAAAAAGAATGTGGTCGACGGCGTCGCGCACATTCACGCATCATTTAATAACACCATTGTAACGATCACGGATCGACAGGGTAATACGCTGGCCTGGGCCACCGCTGGAGGTTCCGGATTTCGCGGGTCGCGTAAAAGCACCCCCTTTGCTGCCCAGGTTGCCGCCGAAAACTGCAGCAACACCGTCAAAGACATGGGTATGAAGAATATGGATGTTTGTGTCAGAGGCCCCGGCCCCGGCAGGGAATCGGCGATTCGGGCGTTGCACGCCAATGGGTTTAACATCACCAGCATTACCGATGTCACCCCGATTCCACATAACGGTTGCCGTCCACCGAAACGGCGCCGCGTCTAGTAACAAATATAGATACATAAAGTCTGGAGACTGTAAATGGCAAGATATGTAGGTCCAAAGTGTCGTCATTGCCGCCGGGAAGGAGCCAAACTCTTTCTAAAAGGCGAGAAATGCTATACGGCACGCTGTCCGTTTGAAAACCGCGGATTTCCACCGGGCCAGCATGGCCAGCGGCGTGGGCGTTCCTCTGACTACGCGTTGCAGCTACGTGAAAAGCAGAAAGTGCGCCGTATTTATGGCATCCTGGAGAATCAATTCCGTCTTTACTATAAAGATGCCGACCGCCGCAAAGGGGCGACAGGTGAAAACTTGTTGCAGGCCCTGGAATCTCGTCTGGATAACGTGGTCTACCGTATGGGGTTCGCATCATCACGCAGCGAAGGCCGGCAACTGGTTCGTCACAACGCCATTTTTGTAAACGGCAAACGGGTCAATATTCCTTCGTATCAGGTCAAGCCCGCCGATGAAGTATCGGTCAACGAAAAAGCAAAGAATCAATTGCGTATCCAGGGTTCGCTGGAAATGGCGGCTCAACGTGGTGTCGCCGACTGGATAGATGTCGACCCGAAGAAAATGACGGGTGTTTTTAAGTCGTTACCGGAGCGTAGTGATTTACCGACTGACATCAACGAGCAGCTGATCGTCGAATTGTATTCCAAGTAAGCGAACATTACCGGCCGCTGGCCGTCGGCCCGATACATCAAGCGTTGCTACTGGCTTCTTAATTGGTAGCAATCCATTTAGAAACAGAGCAGCAAGAATTCTAGCGCTAGAGAGGACAATTCATGCAAGGTTCACTATCCGACTTCCTAAAACCTAGTATTGTTAACGTCCAAGAAGTTAATGATCGCCTGGCAAAGGTGACATTAGAACCATTGGAACGCGGTTTCGGGCATACGCTGGGAAACGCGTTGCGTCGTATTTTACTGTCATCGTTACAAGGTTGCGCTGTCACTGAAATACAGATCGACGGTGTGTTGCATGAATACAGCACCATGGACGGCGTTCAGGAAGATGTTATCGACATTCTGCTGAACCTGAAGGGATTGTCATTGAAGATGCACTCCCGCGACCAGGCGACGTTAACCCTGAATAAAAAAGGCGAAGGCGCGGTCACGGCAGCAGACATCACATTGGACCATGATGTAGAGATCGTCAATCCGGATCATATTATTTGCAATCTCACCAAAAATGGTGAGATCAATATGACCTTAAAGATCGAAACCGGCCGTGGCTATCAACCGGCGAGCCTGCGTAAAAATGCCGAAGAAGACCAGGCTATTGGTCGTTTGCATCTGGACGCATCCTTCAGCCCGGTGACCCGCGTGGCTTATATCATTGACAGTGCCCGCGTAGAGCAACGAACCGACCTGGACAAGTTGATTATTGAAGTGGAAAGTAACGGCACCATTGATCCGGAAGATGCTATCCGCAGTGCAGCGACCATCTTGCAGGATCAGTTATCGACTTTCGTTGATCTGGAAAGTGTGGAGCAGGCGGAAAAACGCGAAGAGGAACCGGATATTGATCCGATTTTGTTGCGGCCTGTAGATGACCTGGAGTTGACCGTGCGCTCGGCCAACTGCCTTAAAGCTGAACAGATTTATTATATAGGCGACTTGATTCAGTGCACGGAAGTAGAGTTGTTAAAGACGCCGAATCTGGGCAAAAAATCACTGACCGAGATCAAGAGCGTGCTGGCAACAAAAGGATTGTCGCTGGGTATGCGTCTGGAAAACTGGCCACCGGCCAGCTTGAAAGATCAAAAGGAAAGCGTTGCGTAGTGTGCGCCGTCGCTCAACCGTAAAACGCAATAGTACACAATAACAAATTGCGAAATTTTAAATTTGATGTTGCAACAGTTAAATAGGTAGAAAATGTCATGCGTCACCATCATTCCGGTCGTCAACTGAACCGAAACAGCAGTCATCGTAAAGCGATGTTCAAAAACATGGCTGCTTCGTTGTTTCGTCACGAATTGATCAAGACTACACTGCCCAAGGCGAAAGAATTGCGCCGGGTTGCCGAGCCTATGATTACCAAGGCCAAAGTGGATTCAGTAGCCAACCGCCGTTATATCTATGACCGGTTAGGTAGCCGTGACATGGTCGGTAAATTGTTTGTAGAGCTGGGTCCGCGCTATAAAAATCGTCCTGGTGGTTACTTACGAATACTGAAATGTGGTTATCGCGCAGGTGATAAAGCCCCGATGGCGATCGTGGAATTGGTGGATCGTCCGGCACCAGTGGAAGGAGAAGCCGCAGAGGAATCTGCTGAGGAT
>JASFMT010000231.1:0-6213 GCA_050117455.1 Gammaproteobacteria bacterium
AGTTTTTTGGTTTGAGCCGATTTCCAACGGTAATTGATATGCCGTTTCCAGTCGGTGTCTTCCACCATGCGGTGACCATACGTGATATCGCCACCCACGTCGGTAATCAGCAAATCCGGCATGGGAAGATTCCACTCTTTGAGCACTTTCAGGGTGCTGTCCAGATTACGGCCCGTGGCAACCCCAAAACCAACCCGCCCTTCAGTACTTTGAATAAGATCCTGCAAGCGCTGCAAGGAGTCGTAATCACCGAGCAGCGTGCCATCGACATCGCAAATCACAAGCCGGTCAACTTCCGGTAAGCGGTTCTTCTTGCTCTCTGTAACATCGGTTACCCGTTTTGGCTTGGTAATCACATTGGCAAGCGCATCCATATACGTATTGACATGGCTCTCCCACGAATAGTGGGTTTGTGCGCCTTCGGCACCGTTCATCGACATGCGCAACCATTTCGTTTCATCCGCCAGCACTTTATGTAACGCTTCGGCAATATCGTTTGTATCCAGCGGATCAATCAAATAGCCATTGTCCAACGTGCCAATGATATCCCTCGGACCGCCATCATTGGTGGCCACGACGGGAACACCGCTGGCGGCTGCCTCTATCAATGTCAGACCAAACGGTTCTGTATAGGCGGGATTAACAAAGACCCCTCTGGACGCTGCGGCCAACTTATACAATATTGCAACGTCTTCGGATTCGTGATGCTTTGGATAGGCCACTTTGCCATACAGATCATACTTGTCGATCAGTGTCAGCAGACTCAACAACACCTCGCGCGAGCCTTTATCCATGGAATAGATATCATCACGATTACCGGCAACGATCACCAGGTTGGCCAGTTCCTGCAGCTTTGGGTTTTCACCATAGGCACGCACCAGTGAGGCAATATTCTTGCGTTCATCAGGCCGGGAAATGGCAAAGATCATCGGGCGCTTGGGCTCACGGAGAAACCGGTTCAATTCCGAATTGATATGGGAATGTTCAATATCGTCAGATTCCCGAGCCACGTGGAAACGGCTCAGGTCCACCCCCGGTGGTATCACCATCATGCGGCGCGGCTGATAATTATCGTAGAGCTCATATTGTTGCTCCACTTCCTGGTTAGTGCTGGTAACCACCAGGTTGGCATTACCCAGGGTGATTTCTTCCGCTTCGATGCGCTGGGAAATATTGTACTGGGATTCGATGGTTTCATGCTTGCTGCCTTTTTCCAGTAAGCGCTCCCGCTTAACACGGCCCAGCGAATGACCGGTAAACACCAGCGGCATGCCCAGCAACTGGACTAGACGGGTACCCACAAAACCGGCATCAGCATAGTGGGCGTGGACAAAATCGGGAACGCGGCCAATGCGCCGCAAATGTTGCAGGATATTATCAACCAGGCTATCCAGGTGCGGCCAAAGTACTTCTTTGCGAAGATAGCGTTTTGGCCCGCAGGGTAAGCGGATAATTTTTACGTTGTCACTTAAAACTTCGTGAGGTTCTGCGTAATCGTCATCGACTTTCTGGTCAAAGACCTGGCGGGTAATAAGATCAACACGCTCAACGTCTGGATGATTACCCAACGCCCGCGCCAGCTCGACCACGTACTTGGTTTGTCCCCCGGTATCGGAATCGCGTCCCAGCTCCAGGTTTTCCCCGCGAATCAAACCATGGACACTGATTAATACGATATACAAGCCTTTTTCAGGCTTTTCCATTTATCCTCCTATATGGACCACAGCAAAAACAAAACGGTATTTGAAAATCTGGAAACACTGGTTTGTTGTTCTGGCTCTGACACCGATTATTCGAATTGAATTAAACGTAAAGTTCAACGACATATGTCAATGCTAGTTGTGCGACAACCGGTACCCCATGCTGGATACTGCCTCCAGTTTCCAGTTTTCGTCCTCATCCACTTTGAGTTTTTTACGTAGCCGGCTTATATGTATATCAACCGTGCGGGTGCTGATTTCGGCGTTGCGGCCCCAGACGTTCGCCAACAGATCCGCCCGGGTACGCAACTGATTAACGTTTTTAAACAGGTAATATGCCAGCTTGAATTCCTTGGGTGTTAATTTGATTTCTTCACCCCGATAAAACACCTTGTGCTGGGAGCTATGCACTTCGTAATCACCGATTTTAATGACCGCATTTGACTGGGGCGAAAATCGGGCGCGGCGCTGCAGGCTGCTGATCCGCGCCAGCAACTCCTTGCGGTCAACGGTTTTGGAAATATAGTCGTCGGCACCCAGGTGAAGAATCTTGGCAATGTCGTCAGTGGCATCGCGGAAGGTCATAAAAATGATAGGAATCTCCCAGCCCAAATGGTTACGCGCCCAACGCAAGACTTCATCACCATTAATGTCCGGGAGCACCCAATCGATAATCAACAAATCAAATTCTTCGTTGCTCGCGTTATCGATAAAATTCTTTCCCTTCGGAAACACTTTGCAGGCATGCCCGGCTTTTTCAAGCCAAAGCGATAATAACTTTGCCTGACTGGGATCATCTTCGATAATCGCGATATACATAAACGTAAGTCTAGACGAGTTACAAAATATTTACAGAAAAGATACATTAACGATACAGGATCGTGACAGCCTAGCATATAACCTACTGTTTTAATAATCATTAATAGCTTGTTTATTTATTGATCACCCGAAAAAAGTGTGACACACGCACGGTTCATCAGGGCAGCTGCAAGGAATGTTGTTACAATTTTGGTGGTGGGAAATCGATGATGCCATATTGCGTTTCAATATCGGTGAGGACACTAATAACAAATACGATAATAAAGTTAACGACGTGACTAAGCCTAACCCTCCAGTTGCTCCCAACGTTGATAGGCCGTGTCCAGTTGTTCGTTAAGTTCATCGAGACGCTGCAAACTGCTTTTAATCGATTGCTGGTCCTGTTGGTAAAACGCCTGTTGCGCCATTTGTTGTTCAAGGTCCTGTTTTTCGGTTTCCAGTTTTTCGATTTGCGCCGGCAACTCATTTAACTCGCGCTGTTCTTTATAACCGAGTTTTTTTCGTTGCGAGGTTGCATTGGCCGTTTGAGGTACCGTTTCCGCCTGCCTCGTCGTGTCCGGCACCGGATCTATGTTCTCTCCAGGAGGTTGCAGTTTGCGTTGCCGTCCGTGTTGGCGGTACCAGTCACTATAACCACCGACGTATTCTTCAATTGTGCCTTGCCTGCCGGCTCCGGTCTCGAACACCCAGACACCGGTTACGATGTTGTCGAGGAATTCCCGGTCATGACTGACCAATACAATGGTCCCGTCGAAGTCACTAACCAGCTCCTCCAGTAATTCCAGGCTTTCCACATCAAGATCATTGGTGGGTTCGTCCAGAATTAAAAAGTTAGCGGGCTTTGTAAACAGTTGCGCCAGCAACAAACGGTTTTTCTCCCCCCCGGATAATGCACGCACCGGGGATTGCGACCGTTGTGGAGGAAACAAAAAGTCCTGCAAATAACCCATGACGTGGCGCGATTTACCGTTAATCGTGACATAGTCCGTCCCGAGGTTCAGGTTATCAATGACACTTTTATCAGGATCCAGTTGCTGGCGTTGCTGATCAAAGTAGACAATTTTCAGATTGGTACCTAACGTCACGTTGCCGTGTTGCGGTTGCAGCTTTTGCAGCAATAACTTGATTAACGTGCTTTTGCCGCAGCCGTTGGGCCCAATAATCCCGATCCGGTCGCCGCGCATAATTTTAGTACTGAAATGATTGATGACTTGCGTTCCATCCGGCCAGGCAAAGGAGACATCATCGAGCTCAGCGACAATTTTGCCGGATGTTTGCGCCGATTCGAGATTTAACTGGACATTGCCCATCTTCTCCCGGCGTTGGGACCGTTCCCGGCGCATCGCTTCAAGTGCCCGCACCCTGCCCTCGTTGCGCGTGCGGCGCGCCTTGATGCCCTGCCGGATCCAGCGTTCTTCCTCGGCCAGTTTTTTGTCAAACAGGGCGTTTTGTTGTTGCTCCACTTCCAGCGCTTTTTGTTTTTCGATTTCGTATCGTCCATAGTCGCCGGGATAACTGGTGAGAATACCCCGGTCCAGTTCCACAATACGGGTCGCCAGATTTTTTAAAAATGCCCGATCATGGGTGACAAATACAACGGTGCCTCGAAATTTTTTCAGAAAATCTTCCAGCCACTGGATGCGGTCGATGTCCAGGTGATTGGTGGGCTCATCCAGCAGTAATACATCGGGATCGCTCACCAGCGCGCGGCCGAGTAATACACGTCGCTGGGTACCACCTGATAAATCCGCGAATCGATCATCCGCCGGCAAATCCAGACGATCACATATTTCGGAGACTTTCTGGTCCAGGTTCCAGCCGTCGTGGTGCTCCACTTGCTGCTGCAACCGGGCCAGTTGCTTCATGAGTTGCGGTTCGTCGGTTGCACCGTGTGATATTTGATGGGAAACCCGGTGATATTCCGCCAGCAAAGACCCCACTTCGGGCAAACCGCCCGCCACCACGGAATATACATCGGTATCGTCCTGCAGCTCGCTGTCCTGCGCCAAATACGCAAGCCGCAACCCGTCCAGCCGCCACACCTCGCCACTGTCCACCGCGGTATTACCCGCCAGGATATTCAGCAGCGTGGTTTTACCGGTACCATTGCGGCCGATAATGCAGACCCGTTCATTATCCTCGATCTGCAAATCCGCATGATCCAGCAAATGATGAACGCCGTAGGCCAGGGATACATCGGTGAGTTTGGTTAACAACATAGTATGGCTAAACTGGCAACCATTAGAAATCCGGGTTCGGTGATAATTAAACGAGCTACATTATGCGTTGGATGTGAGTTAATTAAAAGCTTATGGCCTGCAATACGCCACGGCTGTCAGGGTCTTCCATTAAACGATGGGCCACGATCAGCCCAGTGGCGCTCCAGGTTTGATAGAAATTGGCACGGCGGCCAATCAGGCTTCCGGTCTTGCCATCGTAATACTCCGGCCACTTATCCATTGGCAGTTTTTCCATGGCTGTTTCAATGGCACGTTTGGCCAGATCATAGCGATGGACACGTACCGCCGCCCCGACGAACGCCCACAGCAGGCAGGGCCAATGGCCGCCATTGTGATAGGACCAGGGAACATTTTTACGATCACTGCCGGTGGTATAGGCCCAACGCTCGCCGCTGACGGCAGGATAACAGATCTTTAATGGCATGTGGCCCACCAGGGTATCCCAGTGGGTATCATACAGGTTCATCATCCTTGTGGCCTGATCGTCGGTGGCCAGGCCGAATAATATCGCCAATAAGTTCCCCATGGCAAAATAGCGAAAATCCATGCGGCCCGGTCCAAGATTACCGACCAGATATCCCGCGTTTTCCGGGATCCAGCCGTCGATCCATTCCGGAATACTTTCGGGATAGATGTTCAGCACATTAATGGCGTCCAGCCCAAACTCTTCACTGTTATAGCGGTGTATTTCATTGAGACGCTGCCGGTCGAGCCAGTAGTAAATGCGCACATAGGACCGCAAGGTTTGCAGACGCTTCTTGCAAAGTACCAGCAGGCGCTCATTTTGCGGTTCCGGTTTCAACAGCTCCAGCGCCGTTTGCAGCATACCGTAAAACAACGCCTGTATTTCCAGCGGATGACCGTAAACCCCCATGCGCCGATCAATCATAAAGGAAGCATCGGGCACCAACATCGCTGGCGATGTTTCAAAACTTTCTTTTAAATAAAGTTGCATGATGGAGCGAATGCTTTCCTGCATTGCATCGTTGCAGGCAAATTGCCTGTCCCCGGTTTCATTGACGTAGGCCCGCAGCAAGATCATCCACCACATCGCCGAATCCACCGGTGCAACCCTGCCAATGGCGCGGTCACCAAAATCCGCCGTGGGCTGATCGCCGTTATGTTGGGATACATGGAAACTGGCGGGCATCAGTCCCACGGCCCGTTCGTGCCCTTCCATAACCGGTTGCTGGTCACGCAAGTCGACAACAATCTGTAAAAAGTTTTTTACAATTTCAGTGTCCTTTTCCATCAGGAATACCAGCGCACTGGGCACAAAATCCCGCACAAAGCATTCAGCATAATTAGGGGCTTCAAGCGTTGAGTGTACAGCGGCCGCAGTGCCTACCGGCTTGCTTTCGGAACACATGATCGCTGATTGCAGCAGATCGCGAGCCGCACCTATGACTTTATTTTTCATATAAAGCTATCCGTCCTGCTGATAAGAATGGGTG
>JASFMT010000232.1:0-6194 GCA_050117455.1 Gammaproteobacteria bacterium
AGAGTATGTTAAGAGAAAGGGTTTTCACGACGTTTTTCATAGAGGTTCCTCTGCATTGACTCATAGTAATAGTCACACCTGTTTTCGTGGTTTTTGATTCATTCGTCATTGGGACGTCATTGAGAATTCTTGCCGCCAGCGCGTTGGCAACGAAAATTGTGGCCATGAAGGCGGTCGGCGCCGGGGCAGGGGTTAATCATTTAACCAATGGCGTCAATGATATAGCGTTTGGCTAGTGAGCGAAAGGGCCAATTATTCTGCCTCAACCGCTGAAATTCACTGTCATTCCGTGCTGCTCTGCCACGCCAGGCGCGGGAATCGCCTCGCGGCGCGGGCATCTGTGGTCGCGTTAACCGGACCAGTGCTATAGTATGTGCGGCCTGGACATCAGAACAGGGATTTTGCCCCGGAAATGACATCATGCTGCAGATATATAACAGTTTAACAAAACAAAAAGAGGTCTTTACCCCCATCGATTCCAGCAACGTGCGCATGTACGTTTGCGGGATGACGGTGTACGACTACTGCCACGTGGGGCATGCGCGGGCCATGGTGGTATTCGATGTTGTGTATCGTTACCTGCGCAACATTTACGGTAAATCCCACGTGACCTATGTGCGCAACATTACCGATATTGATGACAAGATCATCGCTCGCGCAATGGAAAACCATGAACAACCCGACGTATTGACGGCGCGGTTTATCGAGGAAATGTACCACGACGCCGATTCCCTCGGCATATTACGTCCCGATCACGAGCCCCGCGCTACACAGCATATCGATGAAATTATCGACATGGTGAAAGTGCTGATAAAAAAAGGGTTGGCCTACGCCAAACCGGGCAGTGATGTTTACTATGACGTGAGTGAATTTGAAGCTTACGGCGCGTTATCCGGCAAGAAGCCCGACGAATTGCGCAGCGGTGCGCGCGTCGACGTGGACGAAAAAAAGGATGACCCCCTGGACCGCGTGTTATGGAAACTGGCCAAACCCGGCGAGCCGGCGTGGGATTCTCCCTGGGGTCCGGGCCGGCCCGGCTGGGACGTCGAGTGTTCAGCCATGTCCACCCAGTGCCTGGGTAACCATTTTGATATTCATGGCGGCGGTCTTGATTTGCAGTTTCCCCATCACGAAAACGAAATCGCGCAAAGTGAAGGGGCAACCGGCGAGAAGTTCGTTAATGTGTGGATGCACAACGGGCACGTGCGCGTCGACGATGAAAAAATGTCAAAGTCCCTGGGTAATTTTTTCACCATTCGTGAAGTGCTGAAAAACTATGATCCGGAAGTCATTCGTTATTTTATCGTCAATAGCCACTACCGCAGCCCGCTCAATTATTCCGACCAGCACCTGGACAATGCCAAGAACGGATTAACGACGCTATACACGGCATTGCGTGGGTTGAATATCGACATGGAACAGGAAGCCATTGATAACGACTATTCAAAGCGTTTTTATAACGCCATGGACGATGACTTTAATACACCGCGCGCCATCGCGGTTTTATTTGAACTGGCGCGCGACATTAACAAGTACAAAGCCGACGACCCGGAAAAAGCGGCTTATTATGGGGCGCAATTGAAGAAGTTAGGGGAAGTGCTGGCGTTATTGCAGCGTGATCCTGAGGAGTTTTTACAGGCCGGCAGCAGCGAAGCGCAAAAAGGCTTAACCGCGGAACAGATTGAAGTGATGATCGATAAACGCAACGCCGCGCGGCGCAACAAGGACTTTGCCGAGGCTGATCGCATTCGTGATGAACTGGCGGCGCAGGGCGTGGTGCTGGAGGACGGCGCCAACGGTACCTCGTGGCGGCGTGACTAAAACAATTAATTACCCTGACGGTATATCAACCGGCGTGCAGTTTGTCGGCCGCGTCAATGGTGTTAAGCAATAACGTGGCAACGGTCATGGGACCCACACCACCCGGGACCGGGGTAATCCACGACGCGTTTTGCCGCGCCGCTTCGAAATCAATATCACCCACCAGTTTACCTTCCTCGTTGCGGTTAATGCCGATATCGATAACGATCGCACCGGGCTTGATCCAGTCACCCTTAACAATGGATTGTTTCCCCACCGCGACCACCAACAGGTCGGCGTCGCGCACCTGACTTTCCAGATCTTTGGTGAAGCGGTGGCACACGGTCACCGTACAGCCGGCCAGCAATAATTCCAGCGCCATGGGCCGGCCCACATGATTGGATGCGCCTACAACCACCGCGTCCATCCCACGGATGGCGACGCCGATACGCTCCAGTAAGGCGACCACGCCCCGGGGTGTACAGGGACGCAACACTGGCTGCCGAATTACCAGCCGGCCGATGTTGTAGGGATGGAAACCATCCACGTCTTTGTCCGGCTGGATGCGTTCAATCACCGTTTCGGCGGGAATATGGTCCGGCAGCGGCAGTTGCACCAGAATACCGTCGATGGTGTCGTCGGCGTTCAGTCCATCGATAAGCGCCAGCAATTCCTCCTTGCCGGTGGAGGCGGGCAAATCATAAGCCAGTGACTTAAAGCCCACTTCCTCGCAGGCCCGGCGTTTACTGCCCACATAAATCTGGGAAGCCGGATCAGTGCCCACCAGGATCACCGCCAGGCCCGGCGGGCGCAAACCTTTGGCTACGCGCTCATCGACGCGCCGTTTTATATCCCGCCGCATGGACGCGGCCATTGTTTTGCCATCAATAATCTGGGCTGTCATTAGTCGTCGCAACCGTTTTGTAAAAGGCCTAAGACCTCGCGGTGGGTCCTGTGGTTTCGGGGCGCTATGATCGCACGCTTGCCACGATTCGCCAAGTCACCGTGATTTACGGTGGGTGGGTTTAGGGGAACCGCTGTAGAGGGGCGTGGTCTTGTTAGTGGGTACGCGGTATTTGGCCATTCAGCGATTTGTCTTGCGTATTGCCACTAACATCCGTATGATTCGCGGTTTTTCACGAATTGCCAGCAAATTCACCAGGTTGGGCCAATGTGGCATTCTGGCGAATCGATGGTGTTGCAGCTATAATACACAACCACCGGGGTATAGCGCAGTCTGGTAGCGCGCCTGCTTTGGGAGCAGGATGTCGGGAGTTCGAATCTCTCTACCCCGACCAAATTTCGATCTAATTGATGCTAGGCACCTTGAAAACTAACCCTGTTCAAGGTGCCTTTGTTATTATGAACAGGGTTGTTTGTGCGCCCGTAGCTCATTCGGATAGAGCATCGGCCTTTAGCTGGCATTAGGTTGCCGGAAGGAGCCTTTGCAGGGAAACAAAACCTGTAAAGTGGACCGCACTATATCGGGGAAGCCTTAACAGCTACACCGGGATCGCCGGGGTAGGCTGATGGTAATCCCGAGGAAACCTATGGTGTCCCCGTTAATTGCCGTGATACGATGCCGGAATTTCAATTGTTGGATGACAATTTGATTGAGCATCATACCAAGGTAAAGGGAGACCTGGGCGTTTTAAAGGCTCAAGTGAGTCTTTATGAGCAGGGGCATTTAATTCTCCAGCCTGTGACGGAACATGCACCGTTTGACTTGGTTGCTTATAAAGACGGGGTTTTTAAACGGGTTCAGGTAAAATATAAGTCTCTGGATAAGACCGGTGCTTTGACTTTGCATTTCCGGTCTTGTTGGACTGATAAAAACGGCACTCATATGCAGGCAGTAAACAAAAAAGATATAGATCTTTATTGTATTTATTGCCCGGATACGGATGAGTGTTATTTCCTGAAACCTGTTGACTACGATAAATCTGTCACTTTGAGGGTAAAAGCGCCTAAGAATAATCAGTCAAAGCATATAAATTTTACGGCTGATTTTCGTAGGGTTCCGTAGAGGCCATACGTGCGGCACCTGAAACGGTGAAGAGATGGTCCAGACCACAAACGTACAATTCGTGCGGCAGCGAAAGCTGTAGTTGGTAAGCTAAGCCGAGGGTAGCAGGTTCGAATCCTGCCGGGCGTGCCATTTTAAACAAGTGGCCCCAGTTAGGGGCCACTTGTTTAAACGGTAATGACAGGATACGAACCTGCGACAAAACCAGCAGGTTCGACAAATCGGCAGGGATAGCCGATTTGGACGGCGCGAAGCGCCGTCCGGTTACGGGCGAGGGTCAGGATGACCCGAGTCAATCCTGCCAAGCGTGCCATTTTAAACGATGGGATTGTGAATGCACTGGCAATCAGGCCTGTTTAATACCATAATAGGCGCCTGATTTTTTTGGCCGCCGGGAGTCTTGAAGAACATAATCTCCCGGTAGTTGCGGTAGAGGGTTGTTGCAGGGTAGGAGCCTGCCGTGCAGGCGATCAAGGGTGACTCCATGCCCGGCCTTAAAACATTCAGTACAGATTGCTACAACGTGACTTTGTTGACGGTTTTTATATGGTGGCTGTAGCTCAGTTGGTAGAGCACAGGATTGTGGCTCCTGTGGTCGTGGGTTCGATTCCCATCAGCCACCCCATTTCCCTTCTCAGTGACTAACCGCCGTTAGTCGATACTCATCCCGTTATATCAAGATTATTCGGTTACTGTTCAGCTGTTTTTCTGTTGAATCCTGGCCCAGGTATCGCGCAAGGTCACCGTGCGGTTAAATACAATCCTGTTTTCACCGCTGTGTTTGCTGTCGACACAAAAGTAACCTTCGCGCTCAAACTGAAACGCCTGTTCCGGTTTGGCATCTGCCAGGCTTTTTTCCGCTTTACAGTGTTCCAGTATTTTTAAAGAATCGGGATTCAACTGTTCCTTGAGATCTCCGCTTTTGGCAATAGCGCCGGGGTCCACTTCCTTGAACAGCCGATCGTAAAGGCGAACCTCGGCGTCTATACAATCGGTGGCCGAGACCCAGTGAATGACACCTTTGACTTTGCGTCCTTCGGGATTCCTGCCCAGGGTATTGTCGTCGTGGCTGCAGCGCAGCTCGGTAATATTGCCGTTGTCATCCTTAATCACCTGTTCACACTTGATGACATAGGCGTTGCGCAGTCGTACTTCGCCGCCCGGTATCAGGCGCTTGAAACCCTTGGGCGGGACTTCTTCAAAATCTGCACGATCAATATAAATTTCCCGCGTGAACGGAAACTCGCGACGGCCCAGTTCTTCTTTTTTCGGATGGCAGGGTGCGCTGATGGTCTCCGTTTTTTCTTCCGGATAGGATTCAATGATCACTTTTAACGGGTTTAACACGCACATGGCGCGCGGCGCGTTGGCATCCAGGTCGTCGCGGATAGCATGTTCCAGCACGCCCATTTCGATTACCGTGTCCACCTTGGTCACCCCGATGCGGTCGGCAAAATCGCGCAGGGAAGCGGGCGTGTAACCGCGGCGGCGAATACCGGCGATGGTCGGCATGCGCGGATCATCCCAGCCGTCGACATAGTTTTTGGTAACCAGGTCGTTCAGCTTGCGCTTACTCATCACCGTATGTTCCAGTGACAACCTTGCAAATTCAATTTGCTGTGGATGACAATCGATGGTGATATTGTCCAGTACCCAGTCGTAAAGCGGGCGATGGTCTTCGAATTCCAGTGTGCACAACGAATGGGTAATACCTTCCAGCGCATCGGCGATGGGATGGGAAAAATCATACATGGGATAAATGCACCATTTATCGCCGGTTTGATGATGCGAGGCATGCATGATGCGGTAAATCACCGGATCGCGCATGTTAATGTTGGGCGAGGCCATATCAATTTTGGCGCGCAATACGTGCTCACCGTTTTTGAATTCACCGTCGCGCATGCGTTTGAACAGGTCCAGGTTTTCATCCACTGACCGATCCCGGTAAGGACTGTTTTTGCCGGGTTCGGTCAGCGTGCCGCGCGACTCACGGATTTCCTCGGCGGACAAACTGCACACATAGGCCTTGCCCTTTTGAATAAGTTCTATGGCGAAATCATAAAGCTGGTCGAAATAATCCGAGGTGTACTTTACATCCCCGTTCCAGTGGAATCCCAGCCAGCGCACATCTTCCAAAATGGAGTTGACATAGTGAGTCTCCTCCTTGGTGGGATTGGTGTCGTCAAAGCGCATGTTGCAGGTGGCGTTGGGATACCCTTCGGCAATACCGAAATTCAGGCAGATGGATTTGGCATGGCCGATGTGCAGGTAGCCATTAGGTTCCGGCGGAAAACGAGTGGCTATACGGCCGCCAAACTTGTTGGACTCCAGGTCACTGTTGATGATGTGACGAATGAAGTTGGCGGTC
>JASFMT010000233.1:0-6169 GCA_050117455.1 Gammaproteobacteria bacterium
CAACGCTGCTGCCATTTGCGGGTGCAATTTTAACGACTGAAATTCGGCGTCGCTTAGCCGATCGCCCTTATGTAACAGACCCTGGGGCAGGAATGCCATGTAGAAATCATGCATATAGACTGCGGCCTCGAGCTGCGCCGAATCCACTTTGATACCTGCTTCACTGTTCATGGCCAGTGCGATATTGAGAATATGTTGCGAACGGTCTTTCCAGAATGGCGAACGTTGTTCGGTCTGCTCAATTAGCCGGGCATAGAACTTCAAATCTTCCAGTTGCTCGGGCGGATAGTTCACTTCGGCAGAATGTCGTATCCAGCGTGAATCGTCCGCGTCTACCAGGGTAGACTCATCATTAAACAGTTGTAGAATTTGTTGTGCGATAAGCGGTACTTTTAATTGTGCGCTGTGGGAAAGGTCGTTCAAATTGTTTTGCAGTTTTTCAATAAATAGTTTTTCGACCGGCTGTTGATCGCGAATGCGGTTATAAATGTCACCGATATAGTCCATGCAGGTGAGTATGACCTCGCCCAGAATCTTTTCGTAGAGCAAATCGCGTTTGCGCAGTCGATCGAGAACGTTCTCCAGGGAATGGACAAAATCAGAAATAATTTCGAGGCCCAGGAAATGGGAGTTGCCTTTGATGGTGTGAACCTGACGGAACAGGGAATTCAGCGCGTTCGTATCGGCGGGGTTATTTTGCAGTTTTGCGATTAATACTTCGAGTTCGGCGTGCACATCGGTGTATTCGGCCACAAGCTCTTCGATGACGTGAGCATCGATGCCATTACCAATGATTAATTGCGGCGCCGCTAAAGCGGCCGCATTCGGCTGTTCTTTTTTTAAAGACGTCAAAACTGCGCCTTGTGAATCAACAAAACCACATAATATTAAGGCTATCCGCCTGAATCCCATCCACCTGCGTTTTATATCGGCTTGTCGAGACAGGAATTGAGTCAGCGCAGGTAAGCGACCCGGCCGGATGGCTGGAGGTTTGCCCGGGTCCGGTCAGTGACTGTAGTTATAAGTTCTTGATTTTCTGCAATTGATGACGCAGATTATCCAGCGCGGAGTGCATTTCGCTGACTTTTTGGCGTTCCTTGTCCACCACATCGGCAGGTGCTTTGTCGACAAAATTCGGGTTCTGCAGTTTTTTCTCGCTACGTTGCAGATCGTTTTGCAGCTTGTCGATGCCTTTATTGAGTCGCGCGATTTCAGCGTCCTTGTCAATAAGGCCGGCCATGGGTATCAACAACCTGAGTTCGCCCACCAGGGCAATGGCCGCTTCCGGCGCTTCTTCCCCGGCTTCGAGCCAGTTGATGGATTCGGTCTTGCCGAGCGTTGTCAACAATAAAGCGTGTTTTTGCAGTAACTGCTGATCGTTGTCGTCACCGTTTTGCAGCAGTACCGGCAGCGGTTTGCCCGGTGGTAAATTCATCTCACCGCGGATTTTACGAATACCCAGGATGAATTGTTTGACCCACTCCATCTCGTGAATTGCCGCTGTGTCAACGAGGTCAGGATTGCTTGCAGGGTAGGGCTGCGTCATGATGGTACTGGCACTGTTACCCGCCAGTGGTGCAATTCGCTGCCAGATCTCCTCGGTGATAAACGGCATAACAGGGTGGGCGAGACGCAAAATGGCGTCCAGTACCTGTACCAGTGTGCGGCGTGTACCTCGTTGCAGCGATTCGCTACTGCTCTCATCGTTTAGCACGGGTTTGGATAATTCAAGATACCAGTCGCAGTACTCGTTCCAGGTGAAGTCATAAATAGCCTGTGCCGCCAGGTCCAGGCGATAGTGGGCAAAGGCGTGGTGCATCTGGTCGGCGGTTTGTTGCAGCCGGGCGGTAATCCAGCGATCGGCACTGGTCAGGGCAATGTCACTACTGTTCACGCCGCAATCTTTACCTTCGGTATTCATCAACACGTAACGCGCTGCGTTCCAGATTTTATTGCAAAAGTTGCGGTAGCCTTCGACGCGGGCTAAATCAAAGTTAATGTCCCGGCCTGTGGATGCCATCGCGGCGAAGGTAAAGCGTAGTGCGTCGGTACCAAAAGCGGGGATGCCGTCCGGAAAATCCTTGCGGGTCAGTTTTTCAATTTTGGGGGCCATCTGCGGTTGCATCAGGCCTGTCGTGCGCTTGGCCACCAGGTCTTCCAGGCCAATGCCATCGATGAGATCGATAGGATCCAGGACGTTGCCCTTGGACTTCGACATTTTCTGGCCATGGGCGTCGCGCACCAGGCCGTGGATATAAACCTCGTGAAAGGGTACCTCACCGGTGAATTTCAGTCCCATCATGATCATGCGGGCGACCCAGAAGAAAATGATATCGAAACCGGTAACCAGCACGTTTGTAGGGTAGAACGTTTTCAGGGCTTCGGTTTGTTCGGGCCATCCAAGCGTGGAAAAGGGCCACAGCGCCGAGGAGAACCAGGTGTCCAGTACATCTTCTTCCTGTCGTAGCGTCAGGTCCTCTGCCAGTTGGTACTTGGCCCGGGCTTCCTGTTCATCGCGGGCGACGTAGATGTTGCCCCCCTCGTCGTACCAGGCCGGTATACGGTGGCCCCACCAGATCTGCCGGCTGATACACCAGTCCTGAATATTGCGCATCCAGTCGAAATAGGTGTTTTTCCAGTTATCCGGTACAAAACGGATATCACCGTTTTCCACCGCCGCAATGGCTGGCTTGGCCAGCGGCTCGATTTTGACGAACCACTGATCCGTTAAAAACGGTTCGATCACGGTATTACTGCGGTCGCCGCGGGGCACCATCAGCACGTGGTCTTCGATGGCCTCCAGCAGGCCCGCCTGGTCTAAATCGGCGACGATGCGTTTGCGTGCTTCGTAGCGGTCCAATCCGCGGTACACCTCGGGGCCATTATCATTGATGCAGGCATCCACGGTGAAAATATTAATTTGAGCCAGGTTGTGGCGTTTACCCACTTCGTAATCGTTGAAATCGTGCGCGGGCGTGATTTTCACACAGCCGGTACCAAATTCCCGATCGACGTATTCGTCGGCGATGATGGGAATTTCACGATCGGTAAGCGGCAATTTGACCGATTTACCAATGAGCTGTTGGTAGCGTTCGTCTTCCGGGTGTACGGCAACCGCCGTATCGCCCAGCAGGGTTTCCGGCCGCGTGGTGGCCACTACGAGATGCCCGCTGCCGTCCGCCAGGGGGTAGCGCATATGCCACAGGTTGCCTTTTTCCTGTTCCGAGATGACCTCCAGGTCGGAAACAGCGGTATGCAGTACCGGGTCCCAGTTGACCAGCCGTTTGCCGCGATAAATCAGACCCTCGTCGTAGAGCCGGACAAAGACTTCGTGCACGGCGGCGGATAAACCCTCGTCCATGGTGAACCGTTCCCGTGACCAGTCCAGCGAGGTGCCCATGCGCCGTAACTGGCGGGTGATGGTGCCGCCAGAATGGCTTTTCCATTCCCAGACCTTCTTGATAAAGGCCTCGCGACCCAGGTCATGGCGGGTCAGGTTTTCCTGTTTCAACTGCCGTTCCACCACCATCTGCGTGGCGATGCCGGCGTGATCGGTGCCCGCTTGCCACAAGGTATTGCAGCCTTTCATGCGATGATAGCGAATCAGGGCATCCATGATGGTGTCCTGGAAAGCGTGCCCCATGTGCAGGCTGCCCGTCACGTTTGGCGGCGGTATCATGATGCAGTAGGATTCACCCTGGCCGGATGGCGCGAAATAATTGTGTGCTTCCCAGGTCTGGTACCAGCGCTGTTCGATTTGTTGCGGGTCGTAGGTTTTATCCATTTTGGTTTTGTATCTTCAATAGCTATAGCAATACGATCATTAATTAGTTGTTTTGTGGGATCACGCCATTGGCCGCACTTGCCCATAAAAACGAAACGGACAGGCAGGCTGTCCGTGCAGTTGCACACATTATACCTTCCTAACCAAGCAACAGGGAAATGCTAACAGGTGTATGCCACTGATTTTCCGCGCTTGCCGGGCCAAAAACAACTGCAATGGCGAGATTAGTTTAGTTCGTGGGTATCCAGTGGGTAGCCGCGATCCTTGTAAAACCGGAATCGGTCGCGAGCCGCGGCACGGGCCTGTTCATCCGCATTGACGATTTCCGCGACCCGCTCAAACTGGCTGAAGAACAGTGGCACGTCGCCGCCAAGGTTGAGCAGGACATCGTTGCTGGGAGGCGTTCCATCCTGATAGCCGATGATCACCGGCTCCGGTTGTTCCTTGCCGGGTTGATAAATGCCGTGGGGAACAAAACTGCCGGGCCGGAAAGTCCACAGGACCTCGTCAAGGCGCTGTGCCGCTTCCTGCGACTCAGTATGAACGTAAACCTGATGTTGCAGCCGGTACACTTTATCGATGAGTTTACAGGCCATGCTGTCCAGGGCATCCCGACCCGCGGCGCTCAGCAAATAAAAATCGATTTTGGTCACGGTGACTTCCTATTTGTGTTTTTTGGTTTCTTCGACGCGATCAATGAGCAACTGGGTCAACAGCGGCACGGGCCGGCCGGTAGCGCCTTTTTTCTCACCACTTACCCAGGCGGTACCGGCAATGTCCATGTGCGCCCAGTGATATTTTTTGGTAAAGCGCGACAAAAAGCACGCAGCCGTAATTGTACCGGCATCGCGGCCGGCTATATTGGGAATATCAGCAAAATTACTCTTTAATTGCTCCTGGTATTCGTCCCACAACGGTAATCCCCAGGCGCGATCGGCGCTGGCTTTACCGGCATTGAGGATATCGTGTATCAGCGGATTATGGTTACCCATCACGCCAGTGGCGTGATGTCCCAGCGCGACAATGCAAGCACCGGTCAGCGTGGCGATATCGACCACGTCGTCGGGACCGTATTTTTCACAGAACGTCAATGCATCGCAAAGGATAAGACGTCCTTCGGCGTCGGTATTGAGTATTTCAACGGTTTGACCGGACATGGTGGTAACAATATCGCCAGGGTTGGTGGCATTGCCATCGGGTTTGTTTTCAACCGTTGGTATAATGCCGATCACGTTGATGGGCAATTCCAGTTCTGCACAGGCGGTCATCACACCGATCACGCTGGCCGCGCCGCACATATCGTATTTCATTTCATCCATGGCCTGGGACGGCTTAATGGAAATACCTCCCGAATCAAATGTGACCCCTTTACCCACCAGGCACAACGGTTTTTGCTTTTTCTTGCCGCGCATGTATTCGATGACGATTAATTGCGGTGCTTCGCGGCTGCCCTTTGCCACCGCCAGCAAAGCGCCCATGCCCATTTTTTCCATGGACGCCTTGTCGTGTACTGTCACCTCAAGTGATTTATAGTCCTTGCTCATGTTTTTGGCATGCTTGGCCAGATATGTGGGTGTGCAAACATTCGCGGGGGTATTGGCCAGATCCTTGGTTACCGCCACGCCTCTGGATATAGCGCTGCCTTCCCGCACGGCCTGTTCACCGTCACTGAGATCACTGCGCTTTGGTACACTGAAAATAAGCTTGCGTAGTGGCCGCCTTGGATCTTCCTTTTTGGATTTGAACTGTTCGAAGCGATACAGGGCATCTTCGGTGACTTCCACCGCTTGACGAATTTTCCAGTGGATGTTGCGGCTCTTGACACTTATCTCCGGCAAATAGGTGGTGGCTTCCATGGAACCGGTTTCGTTGAGGGTGGTAGCGGCCTGGGCTGTGATCTGGCGATACTGGCTATCGGCCACTTCGCGCTCACGGCCGCAACCAATTAATAACACCCGTTCCGCCAGAGTATTGGGAACATTATGGAGCAACAGTGTCTGGCCAATTTTACCTTCCAGGTCACCGCGCCGTAGCAGGGTGGACAAATATCCATCGGTGGCAGCATCAATCTTTTCGGCAGCAGCGCTTAGCCGCCGGGGCTCGAAGATTCCCACGACCACGCAGGCGGTGCGTTGTTTTTCCGGATTGCCGCTTTTGACACTAAATTCCATAGAAACTCCCTTGCTATCTTTGTTATGGCTATTCCGCGTATAATTTTTGCTTGGCTCGTGCAGGCGGCGAGACGATGCCAAATTTACCCTGAAAATGTTATGTAAATTATCTATTTATAGCATATTGAGCGATAATTTTCGGCGTTTCGCCGTTAAACGCATTCTATTTTGTTATTTTTCGCATTTCGAGTATAAACCTGGATTGCCGAAAATT
>JASFMT010000234.1:0-6169 GCA_050117455.1 Gammaproteobacteria bacterium
TACTGAACCTGCAAAATGAAGGATCAGTCGCGCACCGGTTGTCTACATTTCCAGTGTGGTTCGGGGGCAACCTGGTGGAAGTCAGTGTCGCAATTTTTGGCCAGCACAAGAATCCTGCTCAAGCACAGTTACATCATAAAAAATTGGTATTTTCCCTTACCACGGAATATCTGGGAAAGGTTGAATTAACGGTAGCGGCGGCGAACCGGCATCTTAATGTTGACGTTGTCGCGGACAACGAACATACGGCCGTGTACATGGCGGGCTATATTGCCGAATTGAAACAGACATTGAAGGATGCCGGTTGGCAGGTGGATGCAATTAACTATGGCGCCACGGGATTCGGGAACGATGATGGTGTGGTCAACGCCGTTGTAGAGCACCATGTTACCCAAAACAGCCTTAACCAACTCATCTAGTGATTATTGGTATCGATGAGTCAGGAGGAAAAAAACGGCATTAAAAAAATTGTCGGTTTGCAGTACAAGAAGGGTGACGGTCTGCCCAGGGTCATCCTGAAAGGTCAGGGATATGTGGCAGATGAGATTATCCGGCGCAGGAGTATCAGCAATCCGCAACCGTTGGTGAAGGACGAGAAGCTGGCGCAGCAGCTGTATAAATTGCCGATTGATGGCGAGATAACCCCGGACCTGTTTGAACTGGTAGCGATTCTTTTGGTGCACGTTTATTCGGTGGAAGAAAAAATGAAAGAGGAAAAGCAATGAGTGGTGTACTCGAGATTACGGAACTGGGCATGATCAATGACATGCAGCGTTTGAATGTCATCAGCAATAACCTGGCGAATGTCAGTACGCCTGGATTTAAACGGGAGATTCCCGTATCCCGTTCGTTTGATGCGACCATTGCCAATCAACTGGAAGCGGCGGGAGTCAACGTCGATTCCGCGACAGCCGACGTTGCTGATATGACCAGCGTCGTCGACCAGAGTACCGGTTCGTTCAAGTTTACCGGCAATAATTTTGATATTGCCATCGAAGGGGAAGGTTTTTTTGAGGTGCGCTCAAACAACGGTGTTTTTTATACGCGCCAGGGCACGCTGTCCATGGATGCGGCAGGCAGGTTAACGACGGCAAGCGGCCATATTCTCGAAGGCATGGGCGGTGATATTCGTGTAACCAGCAACGAGCCGCGCATCGATAAGCAGGGAAGAATCTGGGAAAACGATACGCAGGTTGGCCAGCTTAAAGTGGTGACATTTAGCGATCCTCGAAATCTGCAAAAGGTCGGTGCCGGTTTATACCGGGCGGAAAATATGACCGGTCAGGCGCTGGATGACGATGCCATCCGTGTGCGTCAGGGATACCTGGAGTCTTCCAACGTGGTCATGATGAATGAAATGGTACAAATGATGGAAACCATGCGCCACTTTGAAACCAGTCAGCGATTGATTAAGGGGTATGACGAACTACTGGATAATGCGATACGGACGCTTGGGGATTTCTAGCAAGTTAATCAACATTTAATAAAAGGACACTAACATGTCGGAATCGTTATATATCGCCGCCAGCGGCATGCACGCGCAACAGCTCAATATTGATGTGATTGCCAACAATCTGGCAAACGTGAATACCACAGCCTTTAAAAAGAGCCGGGTTCAGTTTGAAGATCTGATGTATCGTGAAATCACCAAGGCGAACGGATTGGTTGGCGATGAACAGAATTCCCATGCAGTTGGGGTAGGCACAGGCGTTTCCAATACCAGCAAGGAATTCAGCATGGGGGAAATCAAACAAACCCAGCGCCCCCTGGATCTGGCGATAAACGGCAATGGTTTTTACGAAGTTGTGTTGCCGGATGGCAGTTATGGTTATACCCGTTCCGGTTCTTTTCACGTCGATAGCGACGGCTATCTGGCCAGTAACGACGGGTATATCGTCAGTCCATTAGTGCAGATTCCTGCTGATACCGAGCAAGTGCTGATTAACCCGGATGGAACGGTAAAAGTGCAGGTCAGCGGCGAAGATGAGTTGATTGAGACCGGGCGTATTGAGCTGGCGAAGTTCGTTAATCCTGCCGGCCTGAATCCAATGGGTGATAACTTGTATATTCCCACACAACAGTCCGGCGATGCGCTTTACAGTGTGCCGGGCCGGGATGGAACCGGTGTCGTGGCGCAGGGGTTTCTCGAATCTTCCAACGTTACCCTGGTTGAAGAACTGACAAACCTGATTTTGGCGCAACGCGCCTATGAAATAAATTCCAAGGTTGTTCAAGCCTCGGATGAAATGATGAGTATAGTGAATAACCTAAGACGATAATATGAAACACGGCGTAAGCCTTATCGGATTTTTATGTTCCGCTGTGTTGTATGCGGGCCAGATGGTCTACGCCAATGCCGGGGAAACTGACCAAAAAATAACGATTGATCTTAAAGAAACCGCCGTAGTGGAAAGTGACAAGTATATGTTGAGTGATATCGCGACAATTCGTGCCGGAGATCATAAGCTGCGCCAAAAACTGGAGTCGCTGGTTATCGGTGAGGCACCCAGAGTCGGCTACGTCGACAGAGTACGCAAAAGGGATCTGTTGCCTCGCATTGAGCGCCATATGCCGGGGTTGCATGACAATATCGAATGGAAAGGCGCGGACTTTTCCAACGTGGAGTCCGTGGGAGTCGCTTTCGAAAATCAAAAAGTGATCGGCGCGGCAGAACACAAACTGCGTCAGTGGCTGTCCCGCCGCTACGGCAATTTTACCATCAAAGCAACCGGAAAACATGATGATCTGTATTTGCCAAAAGGTGATGTCAGATTAAATTCACATTTAAAAGACAAAGAACGCTTGAATAAGCGCATGAACGTGTGGGTGGATGTATTCGTTGGTGGGCGCCACTATCAATCGATTCCTGTCTGGTTTGCGGTCAGCGTCGAAGCGCCGGTTCTGGTGGCCACAAAAGAAGCCAAACGAGGCAATAAAATTATTGATAACTATGTCGCAGAGGACGTTGTGGATATAGCGACTGTATCTGGTACGCCTGCAAAAGAAGATGGCATAGCCAATAAACGTCTCAAAAAGGATGTAAAACCTGGAGATGTTATTACCAGGGAGTCACTGGAGGATATTCCCGATGTGACAAAGGGAACACCGGTGACGGTGGAGGCTTCTTCAGGCAGTGTAACGATTCGATCCGTCGCCATTGCGCTTAGTGACGGAATGTTGGGTGACACCATTGAGGTTCGTAAACCGGATACGGAAATCGAGTACCAGGTTACGGTCATTGGAAAAAATCTCGTTTCCGCAGATAAGGAGTAACGACTATGTTAGCTGGTGGCAAAATGGCTTATGGGTTCGCGATATTGATCGTCGCCTCGTTGTACCTGGGTGGCAGTGACGAAGCAAGTGCCGGTAGCCTTTACGTTGAAGATGAATATGAATCACTGGTGAGTGACCGCCGCAGCTACCGGGTTGGCGATATATTAACGGTGATGATCTACGAAAGCGCCACCTCCAGTACCGAAAGCAAGAGTGAGACTGACAAGTCTACCAGTGTTGGCGCCAAGGCGACGGACGGCACTACGGATTTTAACGGCAGCATTGGTATGACCAGCGGATTTGAAGGTGGCGGGTCATCCACGCAAACCGGGAAACTGGTCGCCAGTGTTTCGGTCAAGATTCTCGAGAAACATAAGAATGGCGATATGCTGGTAAAGGGCGAACAAACGCTGGAATTCAATAATGACATGCAAAACATTTCGGTTGCCGGCGTGGTGCGAGAAGAAGATATATCGACAAACAATACGGTACTTTCAACGCGCCTGGCAGATGCTGAGATCAAATTTGTCGGTGAAGGTTTGATTGCCAGCCGGTCGAAACCCGGTGTGCTGACCCGCATCTGGAACTGGCTGTTCTGAGTTGTATTAGAAAATGGATATTAAAACGATGATAAAAAGATGTCTGCTGATAGTGTTGATGGCAACGATTATGGTGCCGGCATTTGCTTCCGTCCAGAAAGATGCTTATCGCATTAAGCAACTTTGTCGACTGACAGGGGTTCGTGATAACTCGCTGGTGGGGTATGGGTTGGTAACGGGACTTGCGGGTACCGGCGACACGGCACGCACCGCCGCAACATTCCAGTCGCTGAGTAATGTCCTGGAGAAGTTCGGCATTATTGTTCCGCCGCGGGACATAAGAGGAAGAAACGTAGCAGCCGTTATGATCGTTGCAACGCTGCCACCGTTTGCGCGCTCCGGTGACAAAATGGACGTCAATATCACATCGCTGGGTGATGCCCGCAGCCTGGTCGGCGGTACCCTGCTGCGTACCCATTTGAAAGGTCCTGACGGTAAAGTCTATGCCCTGGCCCAGGGACCGGTGTCCGTGGGAGGTTTCAGTTACGATTTAAACGGCAACGTGGTTCAGAAAAATCATCCCACTGCGGCCTACATTTCCGGCGGTGCGGTCGTTGAGAAAACAATCGATACCGAGCTGATGGATACCAATAATGAAATCGAATATGTGTTATTCGATCCTGATTTTACGACGGCTAGTCGCATTGCCGATTCCATCAATGATTCCTTTTCCGTGCAATTGGCCAAAGCATTAGATGCTGGCAGGATAAAAATCAAAGTGCCGCCTCGTCTGCGGGAAAATGTGGTGAGCTTTATTACCCAGGTGGAAAATATTGCGGTTACTCCCGATCGGCTCGCCCGGGTAGTGGTCAACGAGCGGACCGGTACTGTAGTGGCTGGCGGTAATGTGACGGTTTCAGATGTCAGTATTACCCATGGGGACCTGAAGTTAATCATTAATACCGAATATGATGTTTCGCAACCATCCTTTGTTTACCGTACCGGTGACGATGTGCGTACCGAAGTGGTGCCGAAAACCACCATAGAAGCGACGGAAGAACAACCGATGACCGTGAATATCTCCGGTAGTACAACGGTAGCGGATCTGGTTTCGGCCTTAAACAAAGTCAAGGCCACGAGCCGTGATGTTATTACGATCTTGCAAACGATCAAACGTGCGGGTGGTTTGCACGCTGAGTTAATCATTCAATAGTAGGGAAAAAGAATGGCGGGAATCGATATAGCAGCTATAGGACCACTGACACCAGTGGCCGGTAACAACAGTACCCAGGCTTTGCAGAAGGCTGCTTCTGAAAAGACAACGGAAGACTTTTTTCTTAATTTCCTGGTGAAGGAAATGAATTTGACCGGACTGGGTTCCGTGCTCAATGGCGAATCGCAAATGTCGGGCGATTCATTATTAATGAATCAAATGCTGCAGAACATGCTAATTGATTCCGGTAACGATCTGTAACCAGTAGAAAGCAACAGATACTTTCAACAAAAACTCAGGGGTATGAGATGTTAGATGACATAGGTGGCGTTACATCGCAAATGGTCAAAGTGGCGCTTGATGCGTCCGTGTTAAAACACAAGGTGATTGCCAATAATATCGCCAACGCCAATACGGATGGATTCAAACCGCTGACAACCAGTTTCGAAAATCTATTGCTCAATATTGAGCATGACCGCTTCAGCCCAATAGACGACGAACTGGTCAGATCGCAGCTGAATGAACTGTCCCGCGCTATTGATTCCGGTGAGGTGATTGAACAGTCGAGTACCTCCAAAGTGGAGCTGGATGTGGAGATGGCAAAACTGACTGAAAACGTGATCCGCTATCGGGCCTTGCTTGAAGGGTTGAGCAAGCGCGGTTCCATTATCAAGATGGCTGTGTCGCAGCAGGGAGGTAAATAAATGGATTATCTGGCTTCATTTGATATCAGTGCCTCAGGCATGGCGGTTGAGAAAATGCGCCTTGACGTAATGGCGCTTAACCTTGCTAACGCCAACTCTACGCGAGTCAACGGCGGTGGAATTTATAAACCCCTAAAAGTTATCTCTGCCGCAACCACGGCAAGCTTTGATAGCGAAATGGTAAAGCAGGGCTTCGCAGATATCGCCGGTGCGCAAATCGTGGATATTCGCCCGGTGGATACCGAGCCGCGCCTGGTTTTTGATCCAAACCATCCTGATGCCAACGAAAAGGGGTATGTGAGTTATCCCAACGTCAATCCGGTATCGGAAATGGTTACTCTGATTGAGGCAACCCGCGCGTATGAAGCAAACGTAAAAGCAATGAATGCCGCTAAATCCATGGCATTGCGCGCACTGGAAATTGGGAGTTCACGATGAGC
>JASFMT010000235.1:0-6157 GCA_050117455.1 Gammaproteobacteria bacterium
AATCTCTGCGGCTAATCAGGGCGTAACCGGATAAACCAAGGAAGATTGCGCCGGTTCCTGCCATTGCCGTCATAACAATTTGACTGCCATTGGAAAGGCTAAGATAAGCGGCCAGAATAGGGCCCAGTGTGTATCCCATGAAACCCGTCAGGGCAAACACAAATACCAGGCCAATAGCGCTATTGCGAAACTTCGCTGTTGCAAATAGCAAACCGAAATAACCCACCAGGGTCAATATCAACCCGGGGTGGGGCAAGTTAAGTACCATGGCGATTCCGGCAGTGAGGGCGCTGAACAGCAAGGTCATCGATAGCAATGTATAGGTGTTGCGTATGACTTTATTGGTGTTTAGTACGCTGGTTTGATTTGAAACCGTCGAACTCATAAGCGGACTGTTCATTAGTTTTCTCCTTTGGTGTTATGCCATCAGGACTAAATGGCTTTTAATACAAGTAGTCGGGCTCCATGCCGGATGCACTGGAATTGTCCGGCAGTATGCGCACGGTCTTGTTGCGCCGTCGGCTTAGCCTGCGTGACACCGTCCGGTTGGCGCGATCGATTGCCCGGTCAATGGCAACATAAAGATTGGATTCTGTATCCTCGACAATAACAGCGGGCTGACCGGGTAATATGACCTGTATCTGGCAGCGCATATCGTTACCGCCGCGTGGTCCGTTGATGTCGCACAGCCGCACCCAGATTCTCACGATGTGTTTGTGTCGCGTGCTAAGCGCGTAACTCAATCGCCGTTCAATGTGAACGCGCATCGCATCGGTTAAGGAAAAATTCAGTGCCTGGATATCAATTCGCATTGCTGCCTCCTGTCCACCATTCCCGGTACGTTGAGAAGAGCATAACCGTCTTTAAAACTACGAAATAGTCGAATATACTTAGTTAATTGTTCGAGAAATACGAATATTTAATTATGATTAATTACAAGCACTTGCATTATTTTTGGGTGGTGGCAAAGCAGGGCGGCATCGCCCGCGCCAGCGAGCACCTGCATTTAACACCCCAGACTATCAGTGGCCAGATCGGTTTGCTGGAGGAGCAGTTGGGTGAAGCATTGTTCAGTAAGGCGGGCCGAAACCTGGCGCTCACCGAAACCGGGCGGCTGGTGCTCAGTTATGCCGATGAAATTTTTTCGCTGGGTGGAGAGCTGGAAGAAGCAGTGCGTAATCTTCCGGCGCAGAGGCCATGGGTGTTCAAGGTCGGGGTGGCGGATGTCGTACCAAAAACCATCGCTTATCGTTTACTTGCGCCAGCCATGGAGTTGCCGGAGCCTGTACGTGTTGTTTGCAGGGAAAGCAGTCTGGAACCCTTGCTTGCGGATTTGGCAGTACACCGGATCGATATGATTATTGCCGACGGTCCGATTCCCGCCGGTCTTAATGTTCAGGGTTTCAACCATTTTCTGGGTGAGTGTGGTATCAGTTTCATGGCGGTACCAAAACTGGCAAAAACATTACGCCAAAAATTTCCGCAAAGCCTGAATGGTGCTCCGTTGCTGTTGCCCAGTGAAATCAACGTAGTCCAGGCCCGCTTGTTGAAATGGCTCGATAGCTTGCATATACATCCGCGCATTGTCGGTGAGTTTGATGACAGTGCATTAATGAAAGCGTTCGGTCAGGCGGGTGCAGGAGTTTTTGCGACGCCCACGGCGATTGCCACAGAAGTGGCAAAGCAGTTTGATGTGATGGAAATTGGCGCGACAAATGATGTGCGGGAGCAGTTTTATGCCATATCTGTTGAACGCCGAATATCACACCCGGCAGTGGCGGCCATTACGGATACGGCGCGGGTGTGGCTTAAATAAACAGTTAATAGCATTTTCTCCGTTCATAAAAGTTGTTTTTTCGAAGTTCTGCAATATCGAACTATTGATCAAAATTTATGTATTCCGTTAGTAATACATAATAGTCATTGCAAGCGAACTCTGTTGCCGTCGTCAAACCGTGTGTCTCTGTTAATGAGTTGCACTTCAATAGTGCACCTGATGAACCATGGTTGGTTTTTCGTACGCAATTTTAATTTATAAATAACTAACTATGTAAGTAGAACGCCAGCAATCATTCGATCTTTTCGTTTACATAAACAAGCCCTGAATCGTTTCTTAAGTCAGCCTTAAGCATACAAACTGAGTTGAACCGTGCAGAGTAATTGACTATCTCAACCTTTGGATGTGTTGATCGGTGACTTATTTAAATTGTTAAATCTTCTGGAGGTGTGACATGAAAATGAAACAGGGCTTGCTGGCTGCGATAGTGATTGCTGGAACAACGGGTCTGTACGGATGCAGTAGTGATTCAGATGATGGTGAATTAACCGGCGAAACCATTACTAATAGTGGAACGGTGCAGGGTCGGATTACCGGTTTTGGAAGCATATACGTCAATGGTGTTGAATACGAGACCGACAATGCAGTTATTCACGTCGATGGCGAATCCGCAACAGAAGATGATCTCGATCTTGGAATGATAGTAACGCTGCGAGGGGAAGCGTCCGGGGCGCGCGGCACCGCGCAATCCGTCACTTTCGACGATGACGTGGAAGGAATCGTTACTTCAGTTAATCTTGATCAAAAGGGTATCGGTAATATCAATGTTATGGGTTACTCAGTGCAGCTGGATGCCAATACATTGGTCGAATATTATACGATGGACATTAACACCCTGGAGCAGGCGATCTACGATCCGAACGTAGGCATTCAATATGTCGCAGAGGTAAGTGGGTATTCCGATGGCCAGGGTGATATTCATGCAACCCGTATCGAAATCAAATCTTATGATGCAATCAATGCTTATCTGGAGGTGAAAGGGTTTGTACAGAACCACAGCCAGATGAATCAGACTTTCAGCATTGCCGGTATGAACGTTACCTATAGTAACGTCACCCAATATGATGATATGTCCCCTGCCATGCTAAATGACGGCCTGCACGTTGAGGTGAAAGGTAGAAGCTTTGATGCGCAAGGTTTTCTGGTTGCGGAGAAAATAGAAAACGAAACTCTGTCCGGTATTGATAACAGCGATGTTAACGATGATCTGGAGATCGAGGGCGTAGTTCGTTCTTTGTCATCAGATAGTTTTGTATTGAACGGTTATACGATCTACTTTGACGAGAACACGACTGGAACTGAAGTGCTATCGGAAAATGCGTTGGTCGAAGTTGATGCATACATCGACAGCCAGTCCCGGTTATACGCTTATGAGATTGATGTCGATGAGCTGTATGATGACTACCACAACGGTATTGAAATGAAAGGTCTGGTGCAGGAAATCGATACCGCCAATGGTACAGTGCGCGTCATGGATAAAACCATTGCTGTTACGTCGTCGACCATGATTCGGGATGAGTACACAAAAATGCGCTATTTTAATTTAAGCGACATCAACTGGAGTGCAGGTAATCAATATGTAGAAGTAAAAGCGTATGTGGATAGCGATGGAAACCTGGTAGCCAGCAGACTGATCTACGAAGGCTCCGGTTCCGGCGAGACAGAAGAACTGGAAGGAACGCTGAGCATTGATGGATCGGGTGCAAACATAATGGGAATCAGCGTTGAGTTTGGAAGCTTTGGCGTGCCGGCAACGGGATCGCGGGTAGAAATGACGGGTATATACAGCAGTGGCGTATTTTACGTCGAAGACTTCGAAGCTGAGTTAGAGGGTGGTTCTAGCACCGTTTTGTAAGCTCCGGCTATCGGGTAATAACGACATCGGCGGACAGTTGTCCGCCGATGTTTTATGTTGTGTAGTGAAAAGCAGGCATTCTGCAAATGCGCTCTGTCATTACGGCCCTGGAATGATTCATGTCAACGTAATGTCGCTCAAAAATCTGTAAACTTCTTCGTTCTGTTCACGTCATAATCAATCCATTAGCCCACCTTGTCATACTGCCTAACGGGGAGGAATTGTCATGAGATACGGAAAGTTTCTGGCAGTATTTTTAGTTGTTAGCGCCGCAATGCAAACTGAAGTCGTATTTGCTGCAGAGAACTGGCAACAGATTAATGTGCCGGACTCATTTGTTGACCGTAATGGCGTAACCCGCGAGCCGTCGTGCTCCGGTGGTCCAGTTCCCACCACAACCGGAATTGAAAGTGCAGATACCGAGTTTTCGTTTTTTATTCGTGAAGGCAATCCCGACAAGCTGCTGGTTGCGCTCGACGGCGGCGGTGCCTGCTGGGACGCGAATACCTGTATCGGATCAGCGCTTACGCCAAACCCTGTCTACAACCTGGTAGTGGATGAAACACCCGGGTCACTGGCCAATGCCGGTGGATTGGGTGATGTTGATAATCCCGACAATCCATTGAGTGACTACACCCAGGTATTTATCCCTTATTGTACCGGCGATATTCACTGGGGCTCCAGAGATACGCAATACGTTTACACGTTGCCGGACAATACACAACTTCCCTGGACTATCCATCATCGTGGCTTTGATAACTACATCGCCGTTCTGGAGTGGCTTCAGGACTATTATCAATCAATGGGTGTCGCGCCCGATAAAGTGGTACTGGCGGGTAGTAGCGCCGGTGGTTACGGCGTATTACTTGGACTGCCTGCCCTGAAAGCGCGTTTACCCACTGGAACTCGTGCCTATCTGCTTGCTGATTCCGCGAACGGCGTGGTAACTCAAAGCTTTTATGAAACAGCATTGGGTGGCCAGGCGTTGAGTGGTGGCAACTGGGGTATTGAAAGCAATATACCGAGTTTTTTGCTGAGTGCCTTCGCCAGTGGGCCGGATGCCATGGCAGTATCCACTTACACGACATTGGCCTGGCGTTATCCTTTCACGCGTTTTGGCCAATATACCCGGGCTTGGGATGAAGTGCAGATTTTCTATTACAATGTCATGCTCAATGTAGATCACCCGGAGCGTTGGGCTGATCAAACCTATCTTTTATCCAATGCTCTACCATGGAGCTTGAAAGCGCGTGCCAATATGCACCTTAGCGCACTAGCCCCCAATTATCGCTACTACATTGGGGCGGGATCCGAGCACGTTGTCCTGGCAGAAAACAGCTTTTACACGGAAAGCTCGGCGCGAGGCGTCTATTTTCGAGACTGGGTCGACGACATGGTTAACCGGCGATTTACCTGGTGGGGAAGTGACTGGCGCAATGTGAGTTGTTTTCCCGGCTGTCTGTAACAATATCTTGATATCTTGTCTGGGGGATTAGCAACAGGGGACGGTTCGCTGTGCCTGTTGCTGATTACCCTGTAAATCTCGTGAGTAAGCACAGTGGTGGGCATCGTCAGCCGGTCATCTGCGTTGCGTTGTGGTTTTTCGCAACGGTTTAACTTTTGATTATATTCATTGCTCAGTTGTAATCGCTCAGAAGTTGCCTCAGAATAACAGGATGTCGTCCATAGTTTCCATAACAAATCTCTCAAAAACCTACCGCGGCGGCTTCCAGGCGCTGAAAAACGTTAATCTTGAGATTGAGCGCGGGGAAATTATCGCGTTGTTAGGTCCCAATGGCGCGGGAAAGACCACGCTTATATCGATCATTTGCGGTATTGTGAATGCCACGCAAGGGTCGGTAACCGTAGATGGGTATAGTATTGTTTCCGACTATCGCATGACCCGTAGCATGATCGGGCTGGTGCCACAGGAATTATCCCTCGGGGCGTTTGAAAAAGTGTGGAATACCTTGAGTTACAGCCGCGGCCTGTTTGGTAAGAAGCCTGACCCGGGTTATCTTGAACAGGTATTGAAGGATTTATCGTTGTGGGATAAACGCGACAACCGGCTCATGACGTTATCGGGCGGAATGAAACGGCGGGTACTGATTGCCAAGGCTTTGGCCCATGAGCCAACCGTGTTGTTTCTCGATGAGCCCACCGCCGGCGTCGACGTGGAATTGCGCAAGGATATGTGGCGGCTGGTGCAGCGATTGCGTGAATCCGGCGTGACGATAATTCTGACGACACATTACATCGAAGAGGCGGAAGCCATTGCCGATCGCGTTGGTGTTATTAACCACGGTGAGTTGCTGGTAGTGGATGACAAGCAGGCGTTGATGCACAAGCTGGGCAAACGACAATTAATTGTTGAACTGGAATCGAAAGTTTCCGCGTTGCCTGCCGAACTGGAGGATTGGGCGCTGGATCTGTCAGCGGACGGTGGCCGGTTGACTTATACCTAC
>JASFMT010000236.1:0-6104 GCA_050117455.1 Gammaproteobacteria bacterium
GGTGTTGTCTGGTTGCTGTGGAGCTGGGCAGGCGCGAGATTGCTGGAAGGACTAATCACCGGTCCGCAAAGTAGCGTGGTGTCAGATCTGAGCCAGCTCAATATGTGGCTGTATATTGGCATACTGGCTGGGCTCATATTCATGGGTGTGTATTGGTTGGGGGCAATGACGTGAGTGTGGCGTTGGGACAACAGTTAAAAATCCGTAGCATGATTTATGTGGCGGCGGAACCCGTTCCTTATTTCTGGCCCATGCGTGCGTTTATACATCATAACCCGCTACACGGCCTGGAACATATGCCATTCCAGCATGCCGTGGAAAAGGGAGCAAAACTGTTTCACGGACAGGTTTATTTACCGCGCGCGGCTTATCAACAGTATCTACACCAGGGAAAAATTGATCAGGAGCGACTGGCGCAGGAAGTTAGCCGGTTTCTGGAAAAACGAGATAACATTCCCGGCCTGGATATGCAGGCGATGCTTTTGACCTTGTTGACCAAAGTCGCCACGCCCGTGATGGTATCGACAACGTTATTGACTGATGATGATACGCGGGCGGCCTTGCGGGGAGAGCCAGTGGACCATCCCTCACCAACACCGAACGACAGGGTTGCTGATCATCTGCGCGAATCCCTCCTGGGTGAGCGGCCGTTGTACGAGGTTGTCGATGCCTTGTATGGCACCGACATTGGCGCAAGTCTTGATGAGCTTGTCGTTAAAAGTTGCCTGGACTTTTTCGATGAAGGTCAATCCGTATGGCGAATGCCGAATCGCGATCAGGGTCTTTTTGCAGCATGGCGACAGGTGGCCATGCGTAACATCCGTTTATCGCTGCGCGGATTAGACATTAGCGAAATCCTGGCGGTGGACAATAGCCCGGAAGGTATTATTGATTACGTTCTGAAAACCCTGCAAATTCCGGAAGAGCAGTGGGTGGGGTATTTTACCAACGAACTGGCACGCCTGCATGGATGGACCGGTTTTATTCGCTGGCGGGCAAATGCCAAGCATTACCACTGGGCGCAGCATTACCCCGGGGACCTGGTGGATTATATGGCCGTGCGATTGACCCTGGCCTTGGCATTGTTAAGCGAGCGTGGGCGCCAGCATGTTGCCTGTACATTTGACGCCATTGATGACCTGATACAGTCTCGTACACAGGAAACCTATTTGCGCTACGAACTTTACGGCGGCACGGTACTGCCGGCTATGGCGCATAAGATAGAAACCGCCCTGTCCCTTGAGAATGATGACAAGATCAATCAGGTCTATGGCGAATATATCAGGCAAAAACGCCAGGATGAAGCGCGGCGTCAGGGCGATCGTCTGCGTGAACTGCTCACCCAATTTGCATCCAAAGACATCATGGCATCGTTGTCAAAAGCGGATCATGCCGAGATGCTTGCGACGCTGAGGGATTTCGAACAACAGGAAGGGATGTGCTGGCTGCGCGCCATGGAGTCACACGCCATGAATCATTTGCTGCAAGGCGTAACGCTGACTCCACCTGAAAAGAGAGAGAAACGGCCTTTTGTACAGGCATTGTTTTGTATCGATACCCGCTCCGAACGGATTCGACGCCAACTGGAAGGCATTGGCGATTATCAAACCTTTGGGATTGCCGGCTTCTTTGGGGTCCCGGTCAGTTTTATAGAGTTGGGCAAGGGCAGTGAGAGCCACCTTTGCCCGGTGCTGTTGACGCCGAAGAATCTGGTGCTCGAGATGTCCATGCAGGGTGGCGAAGAGCAGGCTACCATCGGTGCTCTTGAAAAAGCGTTGCATGCTCTGAAGGAATCGGTATTGACGCCATACGTTACCGTGGAGGCGATTGGATTGTTGTTCGGTTTCGATATGGTGGGCAAGACCATCGCGCCAAGTGCGTATAATCGCTGGCGACATCGCATGAACCCGCAAAAACCGGTGACGCGCATGTTGCTCGACAAACTGACCCGCCAGCAGGCGGATTCCATTGTCCGGGCCGTGCAGCGAGCCGTTATCGTCAAGGCCACGGAGCTGGAGCTTGGACAGGCAACGGAAAAATTGACTGACGAGCTTATACGTGACCTGCGCGAAGCGGCAATGGATCATGACAGCAACTATCTTCGTCACGCCGCGGCGCTCGGTGTGAATGAGAAACAGCTTGAAGCATTTATCGAACGCTTGCGTGACGGATATCGTATTAATCCTGCCTTTGCCCAGTTGCAGATGGAGCGTCTCGGGCGCATCGGTTTTACACTGGACGAGCAAGTGAACTTTGTGGGGCAGGCACTCAAGTCCATTGGATTAACCGACGAATTCTCGCGCTTTATCCTGCTGGTAGGGCATGGTAGCAGTTCCGAGAACAATCCTTATGAATCAGCGTTAGATTGTGGGGCCTGTGGCGGTAATCACGGACTGGTCAGTGCCCGGGTACTGGCGCAAATGGCGAATAAACCGGATGTACGCAAACGCCTCGCTGACACGGGTATTCACATTCCCGACGATGCCTGGTTCGTGCCGGCATTGCACAACACGACCACCGATAATATCACGTTGTTTGACCTGGACTTGTTGCCATCATCGCATCTGGTTTACCTGGACCGGTTACGCAAAGGACTGACCGCCGCATCGCGGCTGTGCGCCCAGGAACGATTGCCGAGTTTACAGCTGCTAAACGGCGGTGGCGACCGAGAGGAGCCCGAAGCGGCGCAACGTTTTATGCAACGCAACTCACTGGACTGGTCCCAGGTACGTCCCGAGTGGGGTTTGTCGGGTAACGCCTATTTTATTATTGGTAACCGTGCGTTAACCCGGCAATTGCCGCTGGACGGCCGCGCCTTTTTGCACTCCTACGATTACCGCGTGGACAAAAAGCGCCGTTTGCTGGAAAACATTCTTACCGGACCGTTGGTGGTTGGGCAGTGGATCAACATGGAGCACTATTTTTCATCGGTCGACAACGACCGCTTTGGCAGCGGCAGCAAGGTATACCACAATGTTGCCGGCCGCTTTGGGGTCATGACCGGTAACCTCAGTGATTTACGCACCGGGTTACCGGCGCAAACGGTTCATGAAAACGGCAAACCTTACCATCAACCGTTGCGGTTGATCACCGTGATCGAGGCCCCGTTCGAACATGCCCGGCAGTCCGTGGAAGCGGTGGTGGCCGTAAAGTACCTGGTACGTAACGGTTGGGTACGCCTGATGATCATCGACCCGGAAACCGCCGATGTGTTTATTTATGAAGAGGGTGACTGGCACAAGCAGGCTTGTACCAATGAGGCCAGTGTCGTTTATCCAGAGGAGTCTCGTGCATCATGAAAAATCTCAACTTTAGCCCGTTAAAGAAGCTTGAAATTATCCTGGAGGGAGAGCACCAGGCGTTTGTCTGTGATCTGCTTGACCGCGTGGGTGTCACGGGATACACGATCGTTAATAACCTGTCAGGCAAGGGCAGCCATGGATTTCACGAAGGTCATTTGATGTTTAACGAGGACGATGTGTTGGTCATGATCGTCGTTGCGGTAACGGAAGACCTGGTCAAACCTATTCTTGAAGGGCTGGCGCCTTTCTATAACGAGCATACCGGCGTGGTGTTTATTTCAGACATCCAGGTGACACGGCTGGTGAAGTTTCGCAAATAGTTTCGGAATTCAATGGGCGAGTCCCGGGGACGCATTGGTTAATGTATCCCAGTGTCGTGGCCGTCTGGGCAATATCGTAACGTGAGACAAACCGCATGGAGATAGAGGAGGGCGAGATCATGGCCGATGATAACGAGGAACCCCATAAGCCGCAATTTGCTTCAGCACCCCAGCAGGCACGTAAAGCCGCCACCGTCGAGGATTCCCTGGCAGCGGCGGCGGAATTAAAACACACGGTGGGTTCAGTACGGCGCCTGGCAAAACAACGGCGCGCTGAACTTGCCCGGCTAGGCAAATTGGCGTTGCCGCCCGAGGAACGTTAAGAAATTCAACGTTTATTCAGGATTGTTCGTGTCGCGTCTAAGCCGGTAACGCACAGACTAGCCATAAAGCCGGCGCGGCTGGCTTTGGAAATTGCGCATGCCCCGGGTTTTTTCCAGCATCCGGTACGTGGAACGGTTATTGTTGTAGCGCAGTACCTGATGCAGGGGAAACCATTCGACGGCGTGCGATTCGTCGTTGCCGGGAATCGTCAGCTGGTCATCAATTTGCACCACAAAGCGCACATCAATGTGTTCGTGTGGCGGCGCATCCCCCATTGGCGGGACAGGATGTATATCAACGTCGAAAATTGACGCGTCGATCAAGTTAATGTGTGCCGGGTCCAGTCCGGTTTCTTCCGCGCATTCGCGCAATGCCACCCGCAGGATATCCGCATCGCCATCGGCGTGGCCGCCGGGCTGGAACCATTGATTGAGTTTGCGATGGTGCATCAGCAATACCTGTTCGCGGTCCGGGCTGACCACCCAGGCCGAACCGGTGACATGCACCGGTGTTTCTCGATCAAAGATTTTTTCATGCTGGATTATGAAGTCGATAGCGCGCCGGACAAAAGCCTGCTCATCCATGAAGCGGCTGTGGTAGTGCGTTAGCAGGTTGAGTAGTTCGTTGCGATGCATCGTATTTACGCCGATGGTCGTTGTATGGCGGCAATGGCCGCGGCAGCTGCTTCATCCACGTCGGCTTCGCGTCCGGACAGGGTCAGGCGCCCAAAGGCACCGACAGCGCGTACGTCAATCAGGGTGATATTGGCGGCTTTTTCCGCCTGGTTTGCCGCGTAGATGATATAACCGGCAGGTTCGGTTTCCAGGATAAACATACTCTGGTCCGGCAGAATCATGGAGCCGCGCCGGTTTTGCCGGTTAATTAACACGGTATGATCCGGCGTCATACCGCGAATGGTTTCCTGCCAGGCAATTTTACAGGGCTGGCGGTCTTCGATTTGCGCATCAAGCCGTGACAGGACAACATTGCCTGCCTCACGCACATCACTCTGGTCCCGATGATGGATTACCATGGAACCGTATTCCCGTTCAATGACCTGCTGTGATAAATGCACCCGCGTTGCCTTGAGCGCGGCATCGGTGAGCCGGTGCACCGCCATACCGGGCGAGACTTCCACCCACAGGCACGCGTCACCGGGCACCGGTAAAAATCCCTGGGATACGGTGGCCATATACTCGGCGAGTTGCGGCTGCAGCGAGTCGATGTACACATAGGTTCGAAGTTTTATCATGCCGTGTACATCACTTGAATTGTTTTTGCAGGGTTTCGGCTGATTTTGTCATGGGTCGATTCTACAGGCGCGGCGCTGTTGTTTGATAATTCGGATAATCTTGGGCATACATAGATGGCAGTCTATTGAAATAGGCGGCACCCGGTTTTTTTACTGCCACGTTACACTGAAATACCCCAATTTGGCGTGATAGAGCCATAGCGGGCACCATTCTAGCGAATTTTCAGGCGAATTGACGGCTTCCAATAGATGGCGCCCACCGCCAACCCGATCTGCCATAGAGGTTTGTCAATGAAATATCAATAGAACATCAATTGGCCTCGTCTTCCTTTATCGTTGTAATCTCCTTTCACGCGCTAATTGTTCAACCATTTTTTATACAAACAGAATCAGGAGTAGCTTATGGCTAAGCAATACGAAGCGGGTGTGAAGGACTACCGCGAAAAGTACTGGACCCCGGACTATGTACCCCTGGACACTGATCTGCTGGCTTGTTTTAAGGTAACGGGTCAGCCAGGCGTGCCTCGTGAAGAAGTGGCTGCTGCTGTGGCTGCTGAATCCTCAACCGGTACCTGGAGTACCGTATGGTCAGAATTACTGACCGACCTTGAATATTATAAAGGCCGTGCCTATCGCATCGAAGACGTGCCGGGTGACTCCGAATCGTTTTATGCATTCGTTGCTTATCCCATCGATCTGTTCGAAGAAGGCTCCGTCGTTAACGTGCTGACTTCCCTGGTGGGTAACGTTTTCGGATTCAAGGCGCTGAAGCACCTGCGACTGGAAGATATTCGTTTTCCGATCGCCTACATCAAGACCTGTGGTGGCCCGCCGGCCGGCATACAGGTAGAACGTGATCGCCTCAACAAATACGGTCGTCCGATGCTGGGTGCCACCATTAAGCCG
>JASFMT010000237.1:0-6084 GCA_050117455.1 Gammaproteobacteria bacterium
AACAACGAGGCTTTGAGGGTAATGAGCAGTTGCAGGATTGGTATGAAGCGGAAAAGCTGATTGACAGCCAGTTGCACAAAGCCGCCACCAATCAGGCGGACATAGCACACGAGCAGCAATAACCCACACCAACTCCTGTCCGCAGTCGAGAGATAGCAGTTCAACGACATTGAATGAGGTATATAAGGGTGGACGAAAATCCACCCTTTCTTGTTCTATTACATGTAATATTTCAAGCTTGATCTAGCATATACAGGTTGATCCTGAATCAATGACACACAAATAAAGCCAAAAGCTGTCATTAGCGTCTCACCATTTACACTTCTTTTTTGCAGTGAATGCGGACTTTGTGTCTTGGAATGGCAGCTGGCTCTTGCGGCCAATACTGAAAAATTAGCGGGCCTTACCAGAGAGCACAGATATTTTAAGCTAAAGCGTGCGGTTGAACGAGCTCTATATCCACCGCCTTACTTTTGATTTGTATTCCAACCAGGTCTCGCCAAATTTTTCCGCAAGCATTCGCTCTTCTATATTTACGAAAATTTTCTCCATTATGATCGCAAATACCGGAACTACAAAAAAAGGCGTTAGTGAGCCCGTCAATATCGCAACCCCTAACAGTATTAATATCATACCAAGATACATCGGATGCCTGGTGACACCAAATACTCCAGTCGTAATGAGCACTGTCGATTCCTGAAATGGCTTTACTGTTGTATTACACAATTTAAATGCCTTATCTGCAATGAGATTGAGCGCAATACCAAGAAAAAGCGGTAGACACCCAATAAGTACCCATGGGTAAGCAATGACCTCAACTAATGGGAAAAAGAAATGAAACGTAGCCATCAACAAAATTGATATGAATAAATAGGTTGGCGGCAATATTTTTTTGTTAGCCATAGCTGTCTCGCCATTATTAGCAAGAGCGTTCATCAGCCCTGTCAACACCAGGAAAATTCTATTGCATTTTTATACTGCGAACGTAAAATCTTTTACCTGCAAACTGCACTTCCTTAAGTTTGCCCTTCGCCAGCAAATCCTGAATAAAACTCCAATCGCAACCTGTCTTGGAAAGGAATTGTCTAACGGCTTCTTCGCGCATGGGGTGCACCGCCGTGATCGCGAGCAAATCTCGTATCGGATCACCGGTTGATGAAAAGGAATCACCCTCATAGCCTATTAAATACTGTATATTTTTCAGCTTCGCTTTCAGCATTTCATATGCTTGCACAATAATGTCTTCACTTGGCACATGGACATTGCTTTGCGCAGGGGGGCGAATCGGAGCCGCCAAATATGCTGTGTGTGGCTCAATCGTTTCGAGAAACTTACTGACTTCGGCAACTAACCGTGGATCATCATTGATACCGGCAACCAGCATTGTTTCGGTTGACAGTATTCCTTGATAGCTTTCCGCAAAACGCTGTATGCCTTGAAGAATCTCTAACAATCTTAATTCCCGATGCGGTTGATTTATCTGGCGCCATATTCTTTCATCTACCGTATCAACTTTTAACGATACCCAATCAGCCTTTTGTAGTGCTTGACGTACATCTTCACGCCAGATCAGCGAAGCATTGGATATTACGGCAATCTTGATACCTAGCGGAAACAACAGGTCTATAGCTTTTCCTAGATTAATATCTAACGTAGGCTCTCCGTCAGGCACAAACGTTAAATAGTCAATTATTTCTCCGGCGTTTTGAGCTGCATTAACTTGCTGGGAGACAACCTTAGCAATTAGCTCTGGTTCATAAAAAACGCGGGGTTCGATTTCCTGACATACCGTTGACCCTACTTGGCAGTAAATGCACGAATAAGAACAGGATTTCGGTGGAATATTATTAATTCCCAGACTACGCCCCAACCGGCGTGAAGGGACTGGCCCGAAAGCAATCATCTCATCTTCTATTTTAATCATAATCGTCTTATTCTGGAAATAAAAATCCTAACAATGCAAAAGCCACAATACTCGCACACATACCGGCCCCGAATAAATGTATTTTCCCATATTGCTTCGCCATAGGCACCAACTCATGCAAGGAAACAAAAATCATCGCACCGGCAGCGAAGGCCATAAACAACGGAACCAGACCAGGATCTGTGCTTGCTGCAAAAAGGCCAATGGCAGCGCCAATAGGCTCTGCCGAAGCAGATACAATCGCAGCACGAAATAGAAACGCGCGACTCCTGGTCGTAACGGCAGGAACCGCCATAGCGAATTCTTCCGGAATATTATGCAATGCAATGGCTAGGGCCACTGCCACCCCCATGGTTGGAGCCGCTATATAAGCATTAGCCATGGCGAAACCTTCCGGAAAATCGTGCAGAATAAGACCTAGCGCCACCAGGTAAGCAGTACGGGGAAGCGACTGACCAAAAATACCTTGCTCTTTAACTAAGTGCGTGTGAGGAATCACATAATGTAATACCCCAATGAGCACAGCCCCCAATCCAATTGCTACAGCGACACTTGTAAGTTTTGTCGTTGCCAGGGATTCCGGAATAAGTTCAAACAACGCGATAAGCAGCATAATGCCGACCGAGAATCCAATACCTAATGCAACCCAGCTAGTACTACGGCTAACATAAATAGCCAGCAACACCCCGAGCAGCGTAGTAAAACCGGACAAGGTGGCCAACACTAGAACTGCAATATAAGTAGATGCTTCCACAGCGTGTGAATAATCAGCGAAACCTGGGTTAGACAAGCACTTGCTGGATCACGTTGCAAACCAGGCCATTACTCAGTACAGCGGCAATGTTGTGCTCTTCTAGTTTAGCGATAAATCTGTCACCAAATTCACCAGCCACTAGTGTATTTACACCATGCTCCTGGAGTAGCTGCGCCGCTCTGGGCGCGGCACCCCGTTCGACCGAGCTATACGGATTTTCTATAGATTCGAGAAACGTACCGTTTTCATCATACA
The DNA here is from genome assembly GCA_050117455.1 of Gammaproteobacteria bacterium. Classification (GTDB taxonomy): domain Bacteria; phylum Pseudomonadota; class Gammaproteobacteria; order SZUA-152; family SZUA-152; genus JAKEGK01. The sequence goes on from JASFMT010000237.1 coordinate 2,934, forward strand.
AAACATAAAAAGGGGCTCTCGCCGCGTGCGCCGAAACCTGGGCGTCTGAGCCTTGGCTATTTACAGCAATCGCAATTTTCATTATATAAACTCCTGTGAATATGGAATTAATAACGAGCCAACCTAGTCGCCAGCATTACTTTCATCTGCAAGCACTCCTGTGACAATACCGCTGATGATAGAAAAAAAGACCAGGTACAAAGACAGGATAATCGTATAACTTAATCCAAAATAATGTACCAGGAGTGGCAATAACGGTAGTTTAACCGCGCGGCTATATAGAAACACCGCAGCCAGTGACGTCTTCATGCCCTGTTGCTTAAGCTCACCCAGTAGAATGTACCAGGTATAGATAGGGCCAGTGGAAAAAATACCGCCTGTCATCGCCAGCACCCATCCCTTTAATCCCGATGTCTTACCTAAATAATTCCTGATCCGTTCTGGTGTCAGGATGAGATTAACCAGCACCATTAAAAAAAATACCAATGTGAGAATCGGAACTATTTGAATAAACACCTCAACGAAAAATCGTAACGACTGCCTGGCAAGAGAAATGTCAACTAACGCAGTGGCGCTATAGATTAGTATCATCACACCGAGGAATACCCAACCACCCGTTACTTTATTGTTTTTACGGGACTGTTTCTTCATAATTTTCTCAAACCACGAATTGCAGTGTGTAAACAGTTAAAAAAGCGACTACAATTGCCAAAACAAAACATGTTATGTTGCGATAAATAGCAAAGCGCCTTCCCAGCAACATCATCTCCGCCGGCAATTGAATAAAGCCAACGGTTACCCAGCTAACGATCAATGCGGTCACCGCAAGCAGGCTGACGCCACCGGCAAGTAGTTCACCACCTAACAAGTAACTGGCCAATGGATGACCAGCCGCGATACTGCCAATTGAGGCGCCAACAACAACGTCAGAAAATCTCAGTTGGCCGAACCAATCAGCGACAGCTTCGGCCGGAAACAGCTTGATCGCCAGGCTGGTCAACAGCAGCATTCCGATGACGATTGGCAACGCACCGCCAAAAGCTCTCAATGCCTTTGTGATGCTGGATGCGAGTCGGCCATTTTGCATGGATTTCGCTCCCATTTGTCATTGTGGTGATTGATTACCGATGGATGTTATATCCATCAATCTCTATGTATCACCGGTTCAACGCGTTTACTAAGACATAGATCAACTCAATCCACATTGGATATACCATGAATAAGAAATTGAGCGATATAATTTACTCATGAGCACATTGACATGGATCGTTGCGAGCAGCCTGATGATGAGCGCGATCGCTTTGGTAGGCAGCGTGACGCTCATATTGCAGGCATCAACTCTGCAGCGTATTCTTCTCCCGCTTGTGGCATTTTCTGCAGGATCACTGATTGGAGGCGCTTTCTTTCACATGATTCCTGCAGGACTCGCGGCCTATGGATTGAGCAACAGTTTTTTTATATGGATTCTGGCGGGATTCAGCGTGTTCTTTGCCCTTGAGCAATTCCTTCACTGGCACCATTGCCACCGGGCTAAGGCAACTTGTAAAAAACCGCTTACCTACCTGATTCTTATTGGCGATGGATTACATAACTTTATTGGTGGACTTGCCATCGCAGGAACATTCCTGGTCGATATACGCCTCGGCATCATGGCCTGGCTCGCAGCAGCGGCGCACGAAATACCACAGGAACTAGGCGATTTCGGTGTATTAATCCACGGCGGATGGGAAAAAGGAAAAGCGCTCCTGTTTAATGTTCTCTCAGCACTCACCTTCCTGCTTGGTGGGCTGATCGCATACGCTGCCGCTTATACGATCGATGTATCTTTCCTGATACCTTTTGCGGCAGGCAATTTTATTTACATAGGTGCATCTGACCTGATTCCTGAAATCAAGGAACATGAGAACTTGTTGGCAAACATTAAAAACTTCATAGCCTTTATTGTTGGTGTTTCGCTGATGCTGGCAATCAAGATTCTGTTTGATTCATAAGAAGCACCTACAGCTTGAAAACACTCAAAAGCACTCAGCAGTCTATTCTTTTAGAGCTAGTTATAATGAATAATATTGAATGATGTTTTATGGATACTTGCATAGATGACTGCTTTAGAGAGAGGTGGAACTATTTAATGTCAGGATTTATAAGACAGCTAATAGTATTTTTCGTATCCCCATTCTTTGGCTATTGATAGCCTGCTTCTAATTCACAAGCAACTGATTATTTATTACACACTCTATCAAATTAAGTCTGAGCTAGAAAATTTTAATCCCCAACAACAATAACGTGTATACCGTAAAACTTCTAAACCGTGCCCAAATATCCTATATTGACCTTTGTGATGATCCACTATGGGACAACGATGCTTCGGTGCGTTTTTGGCGCCTGCCTGGTTATATTGATAGCCGGATGCGCAGCCACCGAAATCCCTTTTCCTGAACAAACACAGCAATCGCTGCAGCTTGCTGATCGTAAATTAGAATCCTGCCGCGCTGCACTGGATACCATCCAGGAAACCATTTCGAGCCAGCAACGCCAGGATGCCGGGGAACAAAAAGTAGAACGGTTTCCCTACTTGCGCACTGACCGCATGCTGGCAACATTAGCCAATGCGAATCTTTCCGACACACAACAGCAGCAATTATTCGCGTTGCTGGAAAAAAGAGGCCGCTTCGCGTTTCAATCAGAAGTCAGGAATTTACCACCCATATCACGCCAACAGCTATCCGACAAGCTTCACGAATGGTTTCCCGACCGAGGACCCGAACAGATCATTACATTGTGCACGCGGTATTTAGCCGAAAATGAATTACAGGCCCAACCGATGGCGGACTATGTGCTGTCACGCTTGCGCGTTGATGACCATTACAAAACCTGGCAACGAATCATCGGGCTTTATTATCTGACGCTGTTCCCCGTATTAATGGGCGTTGATAACTGGCACGATGAAACACTGGCAATCTTCGATCAACCCGTGAGCGAACTGCCTGTTGCCGGCGAACTTCAACGTTACACCCTGGAAAAAACGGATCAGCCTCTCTCTCAGCAGCAAGCCGCAGAGACCCTGCGTAGTGCACGCAGCAATCCATTACAACTTCCATTACCGGATGACAGACAGCGCCAGCAACTTTTCAGCCGTTATGCGCCTGTCTTT
>JASFMT010000238.1:0-6071 GCA_050117455.1 Gammaproteobacteria bacterium
CCAGACAAATACCACTGCCCGCCAACAAACCGCCAAGTAATTTACGGCGTGAGGAACTGGTATTTGTCTGGGTGTTCCGCTTGCGTCGATCTAACAATTTACGAAAATTAAAAATCAATGGACATCCTTGTTCAGCAGGATAACAGTTGCCATTACGGCTTCAGATCATCAAAAAATTTCTTAACCCCGTCAAGCCAGGAGCTTTCCTTGGGGCGGTGTTTATTGTGATTGAGCGTCGAATCAAATTCTCGCAGCAACTCTTTTTGTTTACTGTTCAGGTTGACAGGCGTTTCCACCATAACGCGGCAAATAAGATCCCCGGCCGGACCACCTCGCACTGATTTTACACCTTTACCGCGCAAGCGGAACAACTTGCCGGATTGTGTTTCAGAGGGAATTTTAAGCTTAACACGACCTTCCAGAGTGGGCACTTCCAGTTCACCGCCCAGGGTGGCAGTCACAAACCCGATGGGCACTTCGCAAAACAAATCGCTTTCGTCGCGCTCGAAAATGGGATGGGGTTTTACGGAAATCTGTACATATAAATCACCGGGAGGCGCGCCTTTTTCACCCGCTTCGCCCTCACCGCTCAAGCGGATACGATCGCCGTTATCCACCCCGGCGGGAACTTTGACGGACAGGGTTTTTTGTTCCTGCACCCGCCCCTGGCCATGACAGGAAGGACAGGGATCTTCGATAATCTGTCCGCTACCCCGGCACTTGGGGCAGGTTTGTTGCAACGAAAAAAAGCCCTGCTGCATTCGTACCTGGCCAATGCCGTTGCAGGTTGTGCAAGTGGTGGGCGATGATCCTTTGCGGGCCCCGCTGCCACTGCAATCCTTACACTCCACCGAGGTGGGGACGCGGATTTTAACCTCCGTACCCTGCACCGCTTCTTCCAGGGTCAATTCCAGGTTATAGCGCAGATCAGCACCACGGCGCGCCCGGCCACCACCGGCTCCGCCGCCGAAACCGCCGCCGAAAATGTCGCCAAACACATCGCCAAATATGTCGCTGAAACTGGCACCACCGGCCCCAAAACCGCCGAAGCCGCCTGCACCGGCGGCGACGCCTTCATGACCGAATTGATCATAGGCCGCGCGTTTTTGGGCATCCGACAAAACGTCGTAGGCTTCCTTGGCTTCCTTGAATTTGTGTTCGGCTTCTGTATCGTCGGGATTACGATCCGGATGATGCTTCATCGCCAGGCGTTTAAAAGCCTTTTTCAGCTCAGCATCGCTGGCATTCTTGGCCACGCCCAGGACTTCATAATAATCGCGTTTTGACATGTCGGTTACGGATTCCATCACCTGTTTATAAACAATAAAACGCAAAGGGCCGTTCAGACGACACTTTGCGTAAGATTATTTATACAACAGCATTTATTCTGTTTTATTTTGCGTACCCCGCCAAAGGGGGCTTGATTATTTGTCGTCTTTAACCTCTTCAAATTCAGCATCGACGACGTCCTCGCTGGCGCCGGACTCGCCGCCGGCGGCTTGACCACTTTCTCCGCCTGCCGCGCCGCCTGCGGGACCTTGGCTCTGGTCACCGCTTTGCTGGTAAGCGCGTTCGGCGATTTTACCAGATGCTTCCACCAATACCTTGGTTTTGGCTTCAATGGCATCTTTATCGTCACCTTTCATGGCCTCTTCCAGCTCTTTAATGGCATTCTCGATGTTGGCCTTCTCGTCTTCACTGACTTTGTCACCCAGGTCCGTCATGGACTTGCGGGTAGCATGGATCAGGTTGTCAGCCTGGTTGCGCGTCGCAATCAAGTCATGGAATTTCTTATCTTCCTCTGCGTGCGCTTCGGCATCCTTGACCATCTTATCAATCTCGTCATCGGACAGACCGCTGGACGCTTTGATCACAATGGATTGCTCTTTACCGGTGGCTTTATCCTTGGCCGATACGTTCAGAATACCGTTGGCGTCGATATCAAAGGTCACCTCGATTTGCGGGATACCCCGTGGCGAGGGCGGAATATCGGACAGGTCAAACCGGCCCAGGGACTTGTTGGCCGAAGCCATTTCCCGTTCACCCTGCAGTACGTGAACTGTTACCGCAGTTTGACTATCCTCGGCGGTGGAGAACACCTGCTGGGCCTTGGTGGGAATGGTGGTGTTCTTGTCAATAAGCTTGGTCATTACGCCACCCAGGGTTTCGATACCCAGGGACAGCGGCGTCACATCCAGCAGCAACACATCTTTCACGTCGCCGCCCAATACACCACCCTGGATCGACGCACCCACCGCTACGGCTTCATCGGGGTTCACGTCTTTGCGGGGTTCCTTGCCAAAGAAATCTTTTACCGCTTCCTGTACTTTCGGCATCCGGGTCTGGCCACCCACCAGGATTACATCACTGATTTCACTGGTGCTAAGACCTGCGTCCTTCAATGCAACTTTGCTCGGTTCAAGGGTGCGGGTAATTAAATCTTCCACCAGGGATTCCAGCTTGGCGCGGGTCAACTTGATATTCAGGTGTTTCGGACCGGATGCGTCCGCCGTGATATAAGGCAGATTCACGTCCGTTTGCTGAGACGAGGACAACTCGATCTTGGCTTTTTCCGCCGCTTCTTTCAGGCGTTGCAATGCCAGCGGATCATTATGCAGGTCGATGCCCTGCTCTTTCTTGAATTGTTCAACCAGGTAGTCGATCAGGCGCTGGTCGAAGTCTTCACCACCCAGGAAGGTATCACCGTTGGTGGAAAGTACTTCGATCTGGTGCTCACCTTCGATGTCCGCGATTTCGATAATGGAAATATCAAAAGTACCGCCACCCAAATCATAAACCGCCACTTTGCGGTCGCCCTGTTTCTTGTCCAGGCCAAACGCCAGCGCGGCTGCTGTTGGCTCGTTAATAATCCGTTTGACGTTGAGGCCGGCGATTTTACCGGCGTCCTTGGTGGCCTGGCGCTGGGAGTCGTTAAAATACGCGGGCACAGTAATAACGGCATCGGTAACCGTCTCACCCAGATATTCTTCCGCGGTCTTTTTCATTTTCATCAATACGCGCGCGGAAACTTCCGGTGCCGCCATTTTCTTGCCGCCCGCTTCGACCCAGGCGTCGCCATTATCGGCTTCAATAATCTTGTACGGGACCAGACCGATATCCTTTTGCACTTCATCATCCTTGAAACGGCGTCCAATCAGTCGCTTGATAGCATGCAAGGTATTTTCCGGGTTGGTGACTGCCTGACGTTTGGCAGAAGCCCCCACCAGGATTTCGCCGTCTTTCGTAAAAGCGACAACAGACGGGGTTGTACGATCACCTTCGCTGTTCTCGATGACCCGGGGTTTGCCACCCTCCATTACCGCGACACAGGAGTTTGTCGTGCCTAAGTCAATTCCGATAATTTTTCCCATTTTTCCTGGTCTCCACTGATCTTTGGTTTACCAAAACCTCGGTTTTGGTGGTAATTCGTTAATTTCTAAGCCGTTAAATGAGGTCGTTGATGGCTATTTCAAGCCATTTCCCATGGTAATTTCACTTTTCTTTGTCCTGTGACGAACTTGTCCCCGCTTTTGTCTCGCCGCTTTCAGCGCCATCGGCCGTCTTTTCGGACTGCGCACCGCCTTGTGCTGCCTTGGATACCATGACCATGGCCGGGCGAATCAGCCGACCATTCAAGGTGTAACCCTTTTGCATGACGTGGGTAACGGTGTCCGGTGCGTGTTCCTTGCTTTCCTGCATGGACATGGCCTGGTGAAACTCCGGATTAAAGGACTCTCCCACCGGGTTCAGGGGCTCAATACCGTACTTTTGGGCGCAGTCCTGCAGCATTTTCAGTGTTAATTCGGTGCCTTCGAGCAATTTTTCCGCGTCGGTGCTGGTCTCCTTGGCGGCGCTAATGCCCATTTCGAGACTGTCAATCACCGGTAACAGGTCCTGGACGAATTTCTCCAGGCCAAATTTATGGGCGTTTTGGACATCCCGTTCCACGCGGCGGCGGGTGTTTTCCAGTTCCGCCTTGGCCCGCAATATTTCTTCCCAATATTGGGCCGCTTTGTCTTCGGCTTTCTTCAATTGCTCCTGCAACTGCTCAACGTCGTCGGTGACTTCCGACAGTGCGTGGTCACGATCGGCGTCAGTCTGTACTTGTTCGGCGTTTTCCGTTGCAGCGTCAGTGCTGACGGCTTCGTCATTTTTTTTCTGCTTATCTTTATCCGAAACGGCGTTGTCGTCACTTACCATTCATTATCTCCGTCAATAGGATCCAGCTTTGAGGTTTCGATTTGTCAATTTACAAACTTACAACTGCTTGATCAACAATAGCTTTTTTTGAAAAACCCTGTAATGTTCAACCATATTGGGGCGCGATTATAAGTTTCAACCATTAAGGGGGTATGAAATGCAGGGTTTTAGCCGCGTTCTTTCATCACCGCCCCGAGTATTTTGGCGGTAACATCCACGATGGGGATTATCCGGTCGTAGGCCATGCGGGTGGGACCGATAACGCCCAATGCCCCGAGCACTTTATCGCCATCGGAATAGGTGGCGGTAACCACGCTGCAGTCATCCAGCGCTTCGTAGCCTGATTCTTCGCCAATAAATATTTGCACGCCTGGCGCTTTGAGGGACTGATCCATAAGTTGCAATATGCCGCGTTTTTCGTCGAACGCGTCGAAAAGTTGCCGCAAACGGGTGATATCCGCCATATCTTCATATTTCAGCAGATTGGTTTCACCGGCTAACACGAAGTCGTGCTGAGGCGCATCATCCTTGAAAACCTGCTGCGCCATTTCAATGGCATTGAACATAATACGGTCCATGCTCTCCTTGGCGTCCTTCATTTGTTTTACCAGGGAATCCCGCACGTCCGTAATATCCTTGCCCACCAGTTCAGCGTTCAGGCAGTTGGAAATATGAAGCAATTCCTGCTGGCTGTAATTACGCTCCGAATGAAGAATGCGGTTTTGTACTTCACCCTGATCCAGCACCATGATGGCCAGAACACGGCTATCGGACAGGGGTAAAAATTCGATATGGCGTATTTGCGCCTGTTGCCGGTCCGGCAACATCACCACGCCCGCCATGCGAGTCAATGAGGACAGCATGTCGGATGCTGATTTCACTAAAATCTTGGTATCGGCATCGGTGTCCAGTTGAACCTTGATCAGGTCTACTTCGGTAGCGTCGATGGGTTTAACGGTCAACAGGTTATCAATAAACATACGATAACCTTCAACCGTGGGAATACGACCCGCGGAGGTATGGGGGGAACGTACCAGGCCCAGCCGCTCAAGATCGGCGATCACATTGCGGACAGTTGCAGAACTCAACTCCAGCTGCGATTCGCGCAACAGCGTGGTGGAACCTACTGGTTGACCTTCGCGAATATAATATTGCACCAGGGTCTTCAGCAGATGTTGGGCGCGCTCATTTAAAACCGTTTCGCTCACGATGCTAACTCACCCTTGGTTGACCTGATAATCCATTGCCCTCCCGCAGCGTTTTAATGGTTAAAATTCGATTTAATTGCTATAACAACAATTTATTCTACTTTAGCGCTGTGTTAACGGGAGTGCTAAACAGTATACTTCGGGATAGTTATGGGTACGAAATAATTTTTTTAAAGCCGGTCAGCAATACATGACAAACGGGGGAAAACAGCGCTATAGTAGATCGCAAGGGCGTAAATCATTGAGATATACGGATATATCCATCAGCAACTGCTGTCAACCCAGCCATTCACTGGCGCCGAATACCGCATTGACTGCCTGGATGGGGCGGCTACCTGAATTATCCGTATTATTGATCAGGCGGACGTCCTGGATGATCATTTCTCACGTTGAGAGGACAACAGGATAGAATACGACACAAGGCTATGACAAGGACGCAACTTAGCGGACACCAGACCGTCATTCATTCCACGAAGTTGACATTTAATTTGCATAGTTTTTCCCGGCTTTTCAGTTTTGGCCCATTATACGATGGCCCATCGTATTCAGCTGTTATCGCAGAATAGCAAACAACAATATAAATATTATGAGCAGGAAACCTTAGTTAGCATGGATATTTCGTTTAAAAAAGTCGGCATTATCGGGAAACACGGCGACGATCGC